>CAZTJY010000001.1:0-87574 GCA_964613725.1 uncultured Parapedobacter sp.
TCATGGTTTATGATAAAAAGTGCCCTAGGTTATCGACCGATTTCTACAAATCGATTTAACCATTGGCCACATTATTACGGGCCAATACTTGCAAAAATAAGGACGCATTATCGACCGTGAAATACCTATTTTTAGGTATTATTTGCTGGGCTACGACAACACCATATACAACGAACTAAAGGTTAATATACAACGTAATAAATGTTTGATTTATAAAATAATATAATAAACACTTTAAGTTACTGATCAATACTTCACACAATAAACACACAAGACTAACAATCAGCCGATTAACCATTTATCCCTGTCAAAACGTCACCGGATGTTATCCCCCGCCCTCCTTGCCCCCAAAAGCGCCAGATACCCGGCCAAAAGCCGTATAGCCGAAGCTGGCCGTTATCCCATAAAATCGTATCTTTGTGTGATTTTTAACTTAGGGAGACAACTATGTCAATTGTAAGAGAATCAGACTTGATTGGTATCGG
This sequence comes from uncultured Parapedobacter sp., assembly GCA_964613725.1. Lineage (GTDB taxonomy): Bacteria > Bacteroidota > Bacteroidia > Sphingobacteriales > Sphingobacteriaceae > Parapedobacter. The sequence continues at coordinate 486 of CAZTJY010000001.1, forward strand.
CAAGAAGTACCAGATTGAAACCGAGGCGGGAGACCACATGGTAGTGGTTATCCACGACGATGGGCGGCGGGAGCTCTACCGTTATGATCAAGAAGAGAGTGAATCCAAATGCGTGATGACACTTTCTGATGAAGAGTCACGCCAAGTGGCTGGAATCATAGGCGGGTTATCCTACAAACCAAAAGCACTGGAGACCATCGAGGTTGCACTTGATGACCTCAGCATCGAATGGATAAAAGTAAGTAAGGATTCTCCAAGTCTCGGCAAGTCGATTGGCGAATTGGAGGTGCGCAAACGCACAGGTGCATCGATCATCGCCGCGATAGAAGAAGGCGATAGCATTATTAATCCAGGGCCGGACTATGTGATGCACGCGGATACCACGATGGTCGTTGCAGGAAAGCGTAACCACATCAAATTGATCAAAGAAATTCTATAGGAGAAGCGTATGGCGTCACATACCCTGATATTTGAAATCGGTATAGCCGTCGGTTTAGTTGCACTCGTCGGATTGATTTCCAACAAGTTGCGGTTCTCGGTTATCCCCTTTTTCATATTGATAGGGATGGTGCTTGGCCAGCATGCGCCTACATTCGGCAACGTTGACCTTACGTTTACGGAAAGCAAGCCGTTTATTGACTTCATGGGGCGGCTGGGTGTGCTATTCCTCCTCTTTTATCTCGGTTTGGAATTTTCTGTGGGCCGCCTCATCAAATCGGGGAAGTCCATCGTCACCGGCGGCACATTTTACGTCATCCTGAATTTCTGTTCAGGCTTGCTCATCGGCTGGATGATGGGTCTTCCATTTAAGGAAATCATGGTGCTTTGTGGCATCATGACCAGTTCGTCGACAGCCATCGTGGCGAAGGTGCTAACCGACTTGAAGCGGACAGCCAACCCCGAAACCGAGGTCATTATGGGCATGATTATGTTCGATGACCTGTTTATCGCCATGCATATTTCGTTCCTTTCGGGACTGATACTCACGGGTAGCAGCTCGTTTTGGACAGTAGCTGGCACGTCGTTGCTAGCGTTAGGGTTTATCCTCGCCTTCCTTATCCTCGGCAGGAAACTGGTGCCGGCGATTGACAGGATTCTGCAGGACAAAACGTCTGAACTGTTCGTCCTTGTCATCTTTGCCCTACTATTTATCGTTGCTGGTTTTTCGGAAACCATCCATGTGGCGGAAGCTATCGGCGCTTTAATGGCGGGGTTGGTACTTGCCGATTCGCAATACATCAAGCGTATCGAACAACTGGTACTTCCCTTCAAAGACTTCTTTGGCGCGATGTTTTTCTTCAGCTTCGGCCTGTCCATCGACCCTACTACCCTGAGTGGTGCCGTGCTATGGGCTTCCATTGCCGCACTGGTGACCATTATTTGTAATGTCGCTTCCGGTTATTTCGCTTCCCGTTTCTCCGGTCTGAAGAAACGCAATTCCGTCGATATCGGGTTTACGCTAGCGGCGCGCGGCGAATTTTCCATTATCATGGCCAATATAGGCAAGGCCGGGAAGCTCCTCCCCGTCATTCAGTCGTTTGTGGTGGTGTATGTATTGATATTATCTATTGTTGCTCCACTGCTCACCAAAGAGTCACGCACCATCTGGAATGCCTTATTTGGCAAAGGTAATGTGGAAAAGAAGCCTGTAAAAACACTAAGCGACCTTGAAAAGCGCGCTATCGATAACGAAAACACATCGCCATGAAACACGTTTCAATCCCGGTATTGCTGGCGGCTTTACTCGCCTCTTGTGGCAATGCATCCAAATCGGATGGCAACGATGCGGGCGCCATTCCGCTATTTGAAATCGTCAGCAATCCCGCCCATCCCACACATATCGCCTTGCGGTTAGTGAGCCGCACAGACAGCGACACATCCATAACCTATGTGGCCAAAGGATTATATGGCGGAGATACCGTCGGATTCCATATCGAATTGGATAAGCAGATCGTTGCAGGCATTAGCCCGGAGGGGTCGGTCGACGAAGAAAATGGATTCACTACCGGGTCCATTACGTTTCTGCGCTCGGGGCTCGAAAGCGACCGATTCGCCACTGTATTGGCAGAATTATGGCGCGTGGATAATGTGACCAGGATGAAAGCCACTCCTATCGAGCCGCTGGTATTTTCGTCCAACCGTATTGCCGTGGATTACGACAAGTCATTCACGTATAGTTTCAAGTTGTTTTTTTCACCCGGTGCGCCCGTGCCGGGGGAAGTATTCTTTACATTCGACACATTCAAGAAAACCATCGAATTCCAGGAAAAAGACGCGCAATTCCGCTCTCAGATCGTTCACTCCTTTGGCGAATAGCCTCGCGTGGACTGTGTGAGCTGAATCTCGTTTACATGAAGCCGAGTTCCAGCCGGGCCACGTCGCTCATCATGCTTTTGTCCCAGGCGGGATCAAACGTGAGTTCTACGAGCGCTTGGTTCACGCCTGGTACCTCCCCTACCTTGCGTTGCACTTCGTCGATGATGTCTCCAGCCACCGGGCATCCAGGTGCGGTCAATGTCATCACCACCTTGGCAATGCCGCCTTCTTTGGTAATTAATTCATATACCAAACCCAATTCAACAATGTTAACGGGGATTTCCGGGTCAAAAACAGTTTCCAACGTTTCGGTAATGGCCGGAGCTAACTGTAAAGGGTCGTTGACTATCATGCGCTTCCTTGTATTATGGTTCAACAAATTTAGTGTATTTGCACGACTTCACCGCATTATCCAACTTTCTTGACATTGCTCCCATAAAACCATAACTTTAACCGACGCAAGTATGTGACTCCTACAGAGATGGAAAAGCATTGAAGATCAAAATTTATTAGCGTATATGAAAACGATCATGACCGCCACGCAACTGCGGGAAGCCGATCGCCATAGCATCGAGCAAACGCCTATAGCCTCGCTCGACTTAATGGAAAACGCCGCAACGGCGTTTACAATAGCATTCATGCAGTTGTATCCGGACAAAAACACCAGCATATTAGTATGCTGCGGCACTGGAAATAACGGCGGAGATGGCTTAGCTGTCGCCAGACTGCTGCAATCACAGGGTTACGATGCCATTGCTGTCTGGATTGCACGGTTTGCCGACCGTGAAAGTGAAGATTTCGCCGCCAACCTCGCTCGCCTACATCGCACCCCCATCCCCGTTACCGAATGCTTTCCTGCGGATGAATTCGTTAGCATCGAGCAGCGGATCGTTATCGATGCATTGGTAGGCTCCGGACTCAATAGGCCATTAGAAGGTGATTGGTTAAGGCTAGCAAAGCATCTTAACCACTCGTCCAGTAAGACCGTTGCCGTAGACATTCCATCTGGCCTACGGCCAGATGGTGCAATGCCTGAAAGCGAGTATTCGGTATATGCCGATGACGTGATCACCTTCCACCGACCTAAACTCAGCTTTTTCTTTCCTGAGTCGACACGGGCGATGACGCGCTTCCATGTAGTCGATATCGGCCTTGACGACGATTACATCGAGCGTTTACCCACGGAATACCGACTGGTGGAACCCGCCGATATCCAACGTATCTATCGACGCCGGGGCCAGTTTTCCCACAAAGGCACTTACGGCCATGCTCTAGTCTTCGCTGGGGCCGTTGATACTATGGGTGCCGCGCTGCTGGCGGCTGGCGCAAGCGTATATGCTGGCACGGGGCTCACCTCCGCCAGCATTCCGGCTGACGGTCTAACGGCCTTAAATGCACGATACCCTGAGGTGATGTATTGTGACCGCATAGCCGCAACGGCCTCCATGGAAAAATTCGATGCGATAGCCATGGGTTCAGGATTGGGAGTAGACTATCCCGATCTACAAAAAATTCTAACTGGAACAAAAAAACCGATGGTCGTCGACGCGGATGCGCTCTCCTTCCTCAGCAAGGATCCAAAACTGCTTCAAAAATTACCGCATCAAAGCATCCTCACGCCGCACATGAAGGAGTTCGATCGGTTGTTTGGGCCGCATAACAGCTGGTGGGATCGCGTGCAGACGGCCAAGGAACAGGCCGCTACCCTCGAATTGATCATTATATTAAAAAACCGGTATACTTTCATTGTACTACCGGATGGTAACATAGCCATCAACCCAAGCGGTAATCCTGCCATGGCTAGTGGCGGTATGGGCGACGTGCTGACCGGGGTACTTGTATCTTTTTTAGCCCAAGGATATCCCCCTCAAGATGCGGCCATCATGGCGTGTTATCTGCATGGCTTGGCTGGCGATAGACTACAGGCTACTGGAATGGCGGTCGTGCCCGCAACTCGCGTCATCGCAGAACTTCCCTATGCTATTGCATCATTGAGTGATTAGCAAAATCAGACAATGGTACGATCGAACAATCGATTGCGTACCTGAAGCTGTTGCGAAACCCATAAGCATTCCTTAGTATTGAAGAAGATTAGTAGACCGGATGAATAAGAAGAGTATACTACTGCTGTCCAGCTTGGCATTACTGACGGCATGCGATGGTTCACGCCCTGAGAAATCCTGTGAAACCTATGCAGAAGTTCCCGATCCCGATACGGCGTTTGTCGACTGGTCGGGCGTAAGCGGGCTTAACTATGCCTTTGGTACGATCGATGAACGGTACGCCAAGTCGGCCATACCCAACGTGATACCATCCACCAGATGGCAGGGTAACGGTTGGCGTGGAGAGCGCATCTCCGCACAACTCCTCTTGTGGTCTGACCAACCCGTCGACCGGATTAAATTTGACTTTTCCCCTTTCATCGCGGAAGATGGTTCGACCATGGATGGATCCATCGGTACAGCACGTTTCGTACGGTACGTGCTTACCGATATTTTTGCTTCGGGGTGTGGTCACCGTCAACCCGAGGATTTCCCTGTGTCCTTATCGGCCGATGTGCTGGACAATGTCGATTGTTTCGATATGCCGGGGGCTACTACCCTACCCGTCTGGCTGAGTTTTGACATTCCCGCCGATGCCAAGCCAGGCATATATACCGGCACACTGAACCTCTACGCCGAAGGCAAGGAAGCAAAAGAGCTGGATCTATCCATCGAGGTCCTCCCGCAAACATTGCCACCAGCAAGCGAATGGGCATTCCACCTGGATATGTGGCAACACCCGTCGGCCGTTGCACGGGTGCATGGCGTAGAAGTGTGGTCGGAAGAACACTGGGAGTTGATGAAAGCGCCAATGAAGATGCTGGCCGATGCGGGGCAGAAAGTCATAACGGCCAACCTGAATAAAGACCCATGGAATAACCAGTGTTTTGATCCTTACGAAGATATGATCCGCTGGACAAAGCAAGCGAACGGCCAATGGGCATACGATTATACCATCTTTGACCGCTGGGTCAATTTCATGCTGGATCTAGGTGTAAACAAACTCATCAATTGTTATTCGTTATTGCCTTGGAACCACGAAATCCACTACCTCGACGAAGCGTCGGGCACCACCGTGAATGTGAGTGCTAAACCGGGAAGTCCGGAATTCACGGAGCTCTGGGCACCTTTCCTCACTAACTTCCGCGATCACTTGAGGGCCAAGGGCTGGCTTTCATTTACCAACATTGCCATGGATGAACGCTCGCCCGAAGAGATGAAAATTGCATTGGCGCTGCTCGGCAAGGTTGTTCCCGACCTAGGGGTAGCCCTAGCCGACAACCACAAAAGCTACCAGCAATACCCCATGCTGAACGACATCTGTGTGGCCTTCGGAGCTGATTTTGATGAAAAGGACTTGGCGTTCAGAAAGGAAAACGGGCTGATAAGCACCTATTATGTGTGTTGTGCCGATGAATTCCCGAATGTGTTCACGTTCTCCGACCCATCCGAAGGCGTTTTCATGGGATGGTATACACGCGCTTCTGGCCTTGATGGTTATTTACACTGGTCGTATAACTCGTGGACTGAACACCCATTGACCGATTCGCGGTTCCGCACCTGGCCGGCCGGCGACACGTATGTGATATATCCCGAAGGCCGGAGTTCCATCCGTTTTGAGCGCATCCGTGAAGGTATTCAAGATGCTGAGAAAATAAGGATATTGCGTGAAAATTTCCTAGCAACCACCGATACAGTTAAATTAGCGATACTTGATGAAGAGTTAGCGAAGTTCAATACGAAGGCGGCACCCGACTCGACCACGGCCGCGTTGGTTAACCATGGCAAAGCGGTACTCAGAAAGCTAAGTCGATAGATAGATCGCTATGCCACCGGATTTTTCTCGTCGTGGCTACTGGTTTCCAGTAAATGGTTACCTTTATCGCGAACAACACCTAATATTATGGAAGAGAACAACCATGTAACGCCTGAGGCAAATGTACCGTCGGAACCATCATTGGTCATAAACAAAGAAATCCGTTTCTTTTTATCCGAAATCACTAAATGGAGCAAATTTTTAGCGATTGTTGGTTTTATAATGGCCGCCCTAATCATTTTGATAGGTATTGCATTCATGTTTTTTGGATCGGCTTTTACTGCCCAACTGCCCACACAATTTGTTTTTACAGGCATGATCGGCGCCATTTATGTGACCATGGGCTTATTATATTATTTCCCCGCCAAGTATTTATATGATTTTTCGACGTATGCAAGCCAAGCCTTGGCGGTGCAGAATCAGGAAGCGCTTGTATACGCTTTCGCCAAATTGAAATCCTTTTATAAGTTTTGGGGAATCCTCATGATCATTGTATTGGCGGTATATGCCATTGCCATCGTCTTAGGGCTACTTGGTGCGGTATTGGGCGCAATGTGGTTTGTTTGAAGGGCTTGAAAGCACACTTACTATTGATTGGCTACCGTGTAACAAAATCACCAAAGGCACATCAAATCATGATGAACCAAATACTCAAACTCGAACAGGCAGCTCTACTGATTGCATGCTATATCGTTAGTATGCAGCTCGGCCATCCGTGGTGGCTATTCCTTGCACTTTTGCTTCTTCCGGATATCAGCATGGTAGGTTACGTAGTGAACAACAGGTGGGGTGCCGTGCTTTATAACCTGTTCCATCACCAGGGTGTTGCTGTAATGGTAATCGTTATTGGCTGGTATGCCGGTCAACCTTATGTATTGCTTGCGGGCATTGTCTTACTTGGCCATAGCGCCATGGATAGAATGCTTGGCTACGGCCTAAAGTATATCACGAGCTTCCAAGACACTCATCTTGGTAAGATCGGCAAGAAAGTGAGTTGAGACAATTGTATTAATTGGTTCCAGGACCGTGATTTGCTATAGGATAAATGTTAACTTCAATACCGCCATCCGGCCACGTAGGTCATACACACTATAACCGGGTCTGCCAGAATCGCGACCTTTGATCCGGCAATCTGCATTTTGGATGTCATGATGCCCGTTAAGGACGGGTACGCACTTACCGAAGATATCCGCAAGCTCAACGATCGCGTTCCCATTATTTTTCTTACGGCCAAATCGCTGACCGAAGACGTGGTGAAAGGTTTTGACCTTGGTGGCAATGACTACCTGAAAAAGCCATTTAGCATGGAGGAGTTGTTTGTGCGGATGAACGCATTACTGAATAGAACCGCAAAACCGAAGGCCTCCACAAAAGAGCGATTTATATTCGACAACTATTTATTCAATAACACCTTGCAGGAACTTGCTCTCGGGGACGACGTGGTTAAGCTTTCCTTCCGGGAATCGGCTTTGCTCAAAATGCTGATGGAACACAAAAACCAGGTGCTCGACCGGAGGATGGCGTTAGACTCCCTTTGGGGGGGCGATAGTTTCTTTAATGCCCGGAGCATGGATGTGTTCATTTCCAAACTCCGCAAGCATCTAAAAAAGGATGATACTATTGAAATCGTAAATGTCCGAGGAATCGGGTATAAGTTGATTGTGGAAGAGTAGGCAGCTTAGGTCGATGCAAAAAAACTTTTCAACGCTTCGATTTGCTTCTCATTCAACACGCCTCGCAATTCCTCTGTGCCAGCCTCACGTATCTTCTTTACGGATTTGAAAGTCTTAAGCAATTTCTCCGCAGTCGTACGGCCTATTCCGGGGACGCTTTCGAGTTCTGTACGGAACGTATTGCGACTCCGTTGTTTGCGGTGGAAGGTGATGCCAAACCGGTGCGCCTCGTCGCGCAGGTGCTGGATGACTTTCAAGGTCTCCGACTTCTTGTCGAGGTAAAGTGGGTACTGGTCGCCGGGATAGTATAGTTCCTCCAACCGCTTGGCAATACCAATCACCGTAACCTGCTTGTCGATGCCCAACAGTTTCAGGCTCTTCAGTGCGGACGATAGTTGGCCCTTGCCCCCATCGATGATGATGAGCTGTGGAAGTGTCTGCCCCTCGTCCAACAACCGTCGGTAACGCCGATGTACAGCCTCTTCCATCGTGGCAAAATCATTAGGTCCTTCTACGGTCTTTACATTGAAATGGCGGTAGTCTTTTTTTGATGGCCTGGCATCTTTGAAAACCACTACGGCCGATACGGGGTATTTACCCTGGAAGTTGGAGTTATCAAAACATTCGATATGCCGGGGGAGCACATTCATCCGTAGGTCGCGTTGCATCTGTGAAAGGATGCGCTCGATTTTCAGTTCGGGGTTGAGCTTCTCGTATTGGTTGAGCCGCTCTTTCTTGAAGTACAACGCATTTTTGAGCGAGAGTTCAAGCAGTTTTTTCTTCTCCCCCTGCTTTGGTACAGTAAACCTGAGGGCTGCTGTATCGACATCAAGGGCAAACGGAACGATGATTTCCTTGGAAGTGCTGTTAAACCGACTACGTATTTCCGAAATCGCCAGGCTCAACAATTCGGTTTCACTTTCGTCCAATCGCTTCTTCAATTCCACGGTCTGCGTTTGGATGATGACACCATTCATCACTTTCAAGTAGTTGACAAACGCATGATTCTGGTCGGAAGCGATGCTAAATACATCGACATTGGTGATGGAAGAGTTGACCACTGTTGATTTACTTTGGTAGCGGTCTAATAGATCGAGCTTGGTCTTCAGGTGGTGGGCGTACTCGAAATTCAATTCGGCCACCGCGGCGTCCAACTGTTCCTTCAACCGGCGGATAACCACGCCGATTTTCCCATTAAGGATGTCACGGATATCCTTCAAACTGTGTTCGTAGTCTTCTTCTGCTTGGTACCCCTCGCAGGGCCCTTTGCAATTGCCAATTTGGTATTCCAGGCAAACGCGGAATTTGCCACCGGCAATGTTTTCCGGGGTGAGCGACAGGTTACAGGTGCGGAGGGGGTAAAGCTCGCGTATGGTATCCATGATGGCGTGCATCATCCCCACCGAGGCGTAAGGACCGAAATACTTGGATCCGTCTTTGACATATTTGCGGGTTGGAAAGACGCGCGGAAACCGCTCATTTTTGATGACAATCCAAGGGTAGGTCTTATCATCTTTCAACATGACATTGTACCTCGGTTGATGCTTCTTGATCAGGCTGTTTTCCAACAGCCAGGCGTCAATCTCCGTATCAACAATGGTAAAAGTAATGCGGCTGATTTTACGTACCAGCACACGGGTCTTGCCATTCAGTTGGCTGGTCTTGACGAAATACGAACTGACGCGACTTTTGAGATCCTTCGCTTTACCAATATAGATGAGCGCACCATCGGCATCCCAATACTGATACACCCCCGGCCGGTGCGGTATCTGCTCAAGTGCTTTACGGTAGTCAAATTTGGTCACAGCTATCTTATTCTCCTTTCACACATTAATCACGTAAATACCGCTAAGATTTTTCGCACGACGGCAGTAAAGTAGGACCCTTTACGTACTCGATTGCATGCTTCGCGTGAACTTCTGTGCACTTTGCGTGACAACTTCGCTTGGAATTTCTTAACCCCTTACTCAAAACCCAAGTCGGTCGTCTAATTGCGGCTCTTCACTGGGCCTGAACTCCTCGTATTTACTGCAGTCTAACTCCCTGGTGAGCCCCCCCTCCGGCAATGGGAAATCGCCCTGCGTATAATTCAAAGTCGTATCGGCATAGATTTTCTGCATGTACAAGGCAAATACCGGCAACGCAGCCTGCGCACCCTGCCCTTCGGCCATGGAGGCGAAGCTGATGCCCCGGTCTTCAGCACCCGTCCATACACCACTTACCAACTCGGGTGTGATGCCGATGAACCATGCGTCCGCGTTATCATTGGTGGTGCCGGTTTTACCTCCGATGGGATTGTTAAGTCCATAACGCCAGCGTATACGGCCGCCAGACCCGTTAGCAACCACGCTTTTCAGCATATCAACCATAATATAAGCTGTCTGGCTGTTCAGTACTTTGGAAACCCGTGGTGCATTTTCGTAAATCGGCATGCCGTTCTTGTCTTCGATACGGAGGATATAGGTTGGCTCTACCCACACACCATGGTTTACAAATGCAGAATAAGCACCGACCATGTCGTATACCGATGCTTCATAAGCCCCCAATGCGATCGATGGAAACTCGGGTACATCAGACGTAATGCCCATGCGCTTGGTCAGCGCCGCTACCGGTGTAGCCCCCACTTCGTCAATCATGTAAGCCGTTGCATAATTCTGTGAGTGAGCTAAGGCCGTACGCAACGAGATTGGGCTACCAGCCGAGTTATCACCGCGGGGCGACCAGGCATACGGGCCCGTACCGACGGTGAGCGGCACGTTGGGCACCTTGAAACAGGGCGAATAACCATTGTCGATTGCCACCGCATAGGTAAACGGCTTCGCCGTCGATCCCACTTGCCGGGTACCTGTTTTCACTTGGTCATATTTATAATGTTCGAAGTTGATTCCACCGACCCAAGCACGCACATAACCCGTGTGCGGTTCCATAGACATAAATGAGTTCCGAAGAATGAGCTTGTTATACCGGATGGAATCCATCGGTGTCATCACGGTATCCCTGTTGCCATCCCACGTAAAGATGGTCATCGGCACCGGCGTATCGAAGTCCTTCTTGATTTCTGCTTCGGTCTTACCGGCTTGCTTCAGCATCCGGTAGCGGTCTGAGCGCTTCATGCCCGTTTCTAGCAGTTTCGCCTTTTCGCCCCGGAACGGGTCGCGGTTTTTCCACTGCCGGTCAAACGAAGCCTGGACGGTTTTCATCCATTCTTTTTGTGACTCTTCGGCATACTGTTGCATTTTCGAATTGATGGTCGTATAGATTCTAAGACCGTCCCGATCCAAATCCCATGGGCTACCATCGGCTTTGGTAATTGATAACTCGTTGAATTCCCGCTGGATTTCACGTTTCAGTACGGCTCGGAAATATGGAGCCAAGCCATCGCCATATTCAGATATGTTCATATCCAATATCAACGGCTTTTTCTGCAGTTCCAACGATTCTTCCCTAGTGATATAACCGGCCCTGCGCATGCTTTCAATGACCACGTTACGGCGAACGATAGACCGTTGCGGATACCGTACGGGAGAATACATCCCTGGCCCCTTAAGCATACCCACGAGAGTTGCTGCTTGTGGTATATCCAACTTATCAGGTGTTGTGTTAAAGTACGTACGGGCAGCGGATTTAATACCGAACGTGTTGTAGGCACCAAAATCGACCGTATTAAAATACATCGTGATGATTTCCTCTTTGGTATAATTGCGTTCAAGACGTACCGCAGTAATCCATTCCTGGAATTTCTGGATGATGCGCTTGCCAGTGTTCCGCGCGCGGCCTTCGGAAAACAAGTTTAGCGCCAATTGCTGGGTAATCGTACTTGCGCCTTGGCGCTTGCCGATTAGGTTATAAAAAATAATGGTGAACGTACGCCGGTAATCAATACCCGAGTGGCGGTAAAAGCGCTTATCTTCCGTAGCGATGAGCGCCTGCACTAAATGGGGCGACAGCTGTTCATAGCTCACTTTCGATCGGTTTTGCACATAGTAAGTTCCCAGCACCTTACCATCGTCCGAGATGACCTCGGACGCAAGGTTACTTTTTGGGTTTTCCAAATCGCGGAAAGTAGGTAACTTACCAAACAACCCCACGCCAACACAAAAGATAAATAAAAACCCCACCAAAATGAGACCGATAAGGACCTTCCAAAAGACACGGGTATACCGGCTGATTTCATCTTTGGTTAGCTTGTTGTTCGTATTCTTTTTCTGTCTATTCATTCTTCTACTTAAAACGCACGCCTTGCGCGGTTACCTATCCAATTGTTCCTGATATACGGTATGGTAATCGTCTACCTTATCGAAATCAGATAACGTGCCAAAATTTGTCTCGGTGATAACAAAGGTATTATAGAGATCGCCCGGGATTTTCATGATATCGGATATAAGCGGTAAAATCCGTGTTTCATACCGTTTGGCGTCAGCGTAGTTATTAAATGGCCCGATGTAAATCAATTGGTTATCATCGCTTACCGTCTTCAACTGGTGAGAGATGGTCTGGGCGGCATAGCGTGTACGATTGAACTGACCGATGCCGAAACGCGAGGGTGCTAAGTTAACGCGCCCGTTCATCACGTTCACCACGAAGTAATACGTTGCCGAATCTGGCAGCAATGTCAAATCGCGATACACATTGGGGCCCAGTTCTCCTACATCCGCTACTTTCGCCAGTTGTTGCTTTGTTACGCCCCGTCCATTTCCTAGTCCTTGCTGGCCCGCTATCCCCATGCTTGCGGCTGTAGCCACGGCCAATTCCCGGCGCGGGGGTGGTGGTTTAGGCCCATGTGTAATCACGAGCTGCGGCCATAATGTCATGGTCGGTTCATCGACGAACCGCTCCCTGCCTTCAACAATGGGGAGTAGGGCATATTGCCGGGTGGATAGCGTATCACGATGGGCCTCGATAAATGACAAATGCTGGTTAACAAGTGGAGTAATAAGGCTATCGTCAGGAAAATCCGCGACCAGCCCCTTTAAAGCATTTTCGAACGTATCGAGCCGCGATGTCCTGCCCCACGCCAGCGCCCGCAGGTAAGCCAACTGGATCAACGTCTGTTCGCGCCCTGCTCCATTGTCGAGTATCCGCGTAACTTCGTCAATTACTTCGGGGTATTGTTGTTCGGTATAGTAGGTATACGCGGTTGCGTACGCCTGATCTAAGGCGCGCTGCTCTTGCTCCAATTTGATAAGGTACATTGGATCACGGATAATCGCGCTGTACCGCGAGTCGGGAAAATTCGCTAATAGCTTTTCGCGGTAATGGGCCGTTTTAGCCGCATCAATATCGGCATATAACCGATAAAGGTTGTAATATAATAGCGATGCATCTGTTGTAGCTGGGTAGCGGGTCAACAGCTCCTCGTAGGTACGGATAGCTGCTTTGTCATCGCGCAATTCGTCCCGGTAACTATTGCCGATTCGCATCAGTGCGGTATGTATAAGCGTATCCGAAGCAGCTATTTTCTCCTCTGTGTCAGGCAGCTCGTCCAAGTACACTTGTCGAAGCTCCGCCGCCCATGTTGCACTGTCCACTTCAACGGTATCCCTCAGCGAAGCATCGACGACTTCGGGGGTGCCGGTGGCGACAGTGGCCACAGCTACCCCCACCGCCATATCACTGAACCGCCAGTTATCCTTCAGTTGGCGGTTGCCCCACCGACGCCGAAACTCCGCCTGCCCCATTCCCATGGCATCGGGGTTATTGAAGTAAAAGCGGTTGTCGGTATAGGTAGGTGTAGCTGCAAGCATATCATCGAACGGCGAAATGCGCGCCGATTGTCGGGACTTCTTTACCGTTGTTTCTTCCTTGTCGGCTTGACGTTGGATCCAACGGTGGGTAATCAGACTATCCAACTCAGCTTGCCGCTGCACCTCGCCTAGCCCCGCGAGGTACTGCAAACTATCTTGGTGCGCCACGATTCGCAATTGTGCAATGAGGCCGTCCAAATTCGCAATTTTCCGCTGCACCTCCCCTGCCTGGGGAAAATCGGTCGGCAACACCATGCCCACACTGTCGTAGTAAAGCTTTGCAGTGGGGTAATCAGCTGCCTGAAAATAATGGTCGGCCAACGCCAGGAAAGTCAGCGTGGTCTGGTAACGGTTGCTACTTTCCTGTCTCAGCGCCAGTTCGTAATTAGCCAAGGCTTCGGGCAAGTGGCCATCGGCATAGAAAATCTTGGCAATCTGGAAATAAACCTGATCTTTGAACTCTTTGTTCTTGCCATCGCGCAACATACGCCGCAACAGTTTCACACGTTGTTCGCCCATTCCATTTTCCTCCGTTGCCAAAAACACACGGTTCAATCCCGCATGGAACGACATCTCATAAGGCGCATTGCTCCGCACCACTTTACTATAGTGGTCATAAGCATCATCTGCTCGATCGTGCTTTTGCAACAGTTGTCCCAACAAGAAATGCCACCGCAACTTGGTGGGCCTATGCCGGGTATGCTCGATGGCTTGCTCGAGCATCGTAATCGCAGACGCTTCATCGTGCATCAAAAGGTAGTACTTGGCTTGTGTAGCGAATGCTAGCCCCGCTGACTTCCTCTCGGATTCCAGTCCGGCGAATACAGTGTCGAGCACCAAACCGGCATCGGTAAGGTTGCCGAGTTGCATTTGGGAGCGCGCCTTCCAAACTAGCGCAGCCTGGCGGTACTCCGGCATATCAGCGAAAGTATTGGCCACATAGGTGAAAAACTCCACGGCGTTGTAGTAGTTTCCCTTCAGATAGTTCGCTTTTCCGGTAAGTAAGTAAGCTTCGTTGATGTATTTGCTTTTCGCTTTTTTGTTGATGATATCCCTGGCCTTGCCGATCACCGAATCCATCAATTGGGTATTTGCCAATGCCGTAGCCTCCGTGGGTTCGATGAGTACCGGCAAAAACTGCTGGTAGTTGTCGCGGTGTGCCTCAAAATTCTCACGCGTTACATCCGCAATGATTTTACGACCATGGTAGACTATATTGAACTTGGCCGTCAAGTTCTCCATCATATCGTATTCGACCTCGTTTTCTTTGGCCCTATTCGCGGCGCATCCCATTATCACGCAACAGACCAAAGTGCCTGCGGCAATACGACGGACCGAAAAAGCGGACAAGTGCCGAAAAAAACAATATATTTGCTGGGAATGCACATGCAAAAATATCATTTATTTTCATTCGAGAACAATTATTCGGTAGTTGTCGACTTTGAATGGCATGATTCATATGTGCTTGTCTCCAATCGTATTCTTGCGTTCACGGATGTTCGGCCCATGAATGCTCCTCAATTTGTTCTTAATGGCCTCATGGAACCTGCATTTCCATCGGCTATAATTAATTATACACGCAACTTAGAAAGGAGCTATAGTGGCGAGACAAAAAAATAAGCTATCCAAAATATTGAGTGCCCGCTACAAGGTAGTGGTACTCCATGAAGACACCTTTGAGGAAAAAGCGGCTTTTCGGGGTAAGTTATGGTATTGGATTAGTGGAACCATATCAACCATCATCGTACTTGTGGTATTAACGATTGTCCTCATCCGCTCCACGTCGTTGCGCGAATATGTCATCGGTGGGTCGCTAAGCGGATACGAACGCACGGTGCTGTTGGAGACCTACGCACGGATCGACTCGATGGAACAAATAGCCCGGGCGCAGGAGCAATACCTTAACAATATTAAACAGGTGATCAGCGGTGACGTTGGAGAAACCGCGGCGGAAGCACAGGAAAGACATCCAGTGGGTGACAAGGTTTCGTCGCTTGGCTCGGAAATTCCAGATACGGGCCTCTCTGAAGATGAGTTGGCCCTGCGGGAACTGGTGGAATCAGGTGCCCCCTATGATTTACCCGAAAACCCCGGCCCCGTACGGACAGGCATCGCATCTTACACCTTCTACAGTCCTATCAAGGGAATCATCAGTTCGAGTTTTAGTGCCCAAGAGCAGCATTACGCAGTGGATATCGCAGTGAAACAAAACGAGCCGGTGCGCAGCACCCTGAGTGGCCACGTAATTTTTGCTTCCTACACGCCCGAAACCGGCTACGTCGTCATTGTGCAGCATGGCAATAATTTGCTATCGTTGTATAAACATTGTGCATCAATTATCAAAAAAGTTGGTAGCTTTGTGCGTGGCGGGGAAGTAATTGCGTTTGCCGGAAATACCGGATCGTTGACAACAGGTCCGCATCTCCATTTCGAACTCTGGTATAATGGCAACCCAGTAAATCCCACGGACTACATCGCTTTTTGATAACCAAACGTTTACCTAAGCATGATTAACATGTTTACAAATAAAAAAACCGAAAAACTACCAGAAACACGGAGTAGTAGTTTCAACTTGATTGCCGATGGGACCGAAATAACGGGTGATATCTCCACTACAGGCGACTTGCGTATTGACGGCCGCATCCGCGGCAACGTTTCTTGCACGGCTAAGTTAGTTGTAGGCGATGGCGGCGACATCACCGGAAACATCAGTTGTTGCTCAGGCGAGATTTCCGGCACCGTGCAGGGGCAAGTTGTTGCCAAGGAAGTCCTCCAGCTCAATCAATCGGCAATGATCCAAGGAGATATCGAAGCGATGCGGTTCATCGTTGAAGATGGCGCGTCCATCAATGGCCGCTGTACCACCAGCCGCAGCCTGGCCTTACCCCAACATCAGCCCGAGGTGAAACTGATTGCGTATGAAAAGCCGGAAGCGGTTACCGACTAAAACACTGGGTAAATACGCATATTTCAGCGGGGTCGGCTTCCAGATGCTGGCCATCATCGGTGTGTTCACCTATATCGGGTATCGTATCGACGAATCGCGCGGGGCCGAAACCCCCATCTGGACGGCGCTCTTTGCATTGGCCGGTGTGTGCATCAGCATGTATACGGTGATCCGGGCGGTGACACGCAACAACAAAAAGCAACCTTAACCCGTTCACACGATTACAACGAAAACCGTCTGGAGATCGTAAATCCCCACCGGAACTGCCCTTTGGTCCACGAAGAAGTGGTCACAGGAATGTATTGCATTTCTTGGATGGCTGTGGCATTGGTAAAATTGAGGTTGAAGATATGGCCACCTGTTTCGATCTCCAGACCGATGCCCAACGGATTGTAAAGCGCGGTGATGGCTTCCGCATACTGTTCCCTGCTTGCCATTGATCGGAATGGCAGGAAATAGTCCATCACCAGCGCCATACGCCTACTTATTTTCAACCGCCCACCAACTCCTAAAGCGAACAGGTTGTCTTGATCGTCGTAATGTGCCGTGGTATTCCTACGGATATATGTGGGATGCACGGCCAGCGACAGTGCCGAGCCGAATTTACGGGCAATTATCAATTGCCCTACGATATTAAGCCGGTCGGCAAACTGCCGGTATGATGTAGCTTCACCGTCGTTTTCCAAGTCAGCCTGTACACCGGGTATAGTTACGCTGGCGTAACCTGTTATGGTAAGCGGCACCTTGCCATCGACGGTTTGCCGTAGCATCCTGTATTTAACATTCCCTTCGTATAATTGTGTCACTTGGGTAGCCCCCTTTGCGCGCGCAATACCAACATTCAGATTGTCCGTTATTCCATACTCAAATCCGATTTTTATATCCGTAGCGTTATCCAAGCCGAAGAAATTCTTCGCGCCGCCATTCGCGCCGGCGATGTCACCAAACCGATGGTCCACCTTGAAGTCGAGCTCGCGTTTATGGATGGTCTCGGGCGACTGGCTATTAATGATGCGCGTCGTCTTGAACGTAGCGTCCACTGCTTCTCGTACCTGCGTGCCGCTGTCGGCCAGTGCCACTTCGATGTCGATCTGTGCCGCCACGGGAAGTGAAAAGACTACTGCCGTGATGAATAGCGCCGTACATTTGATCAATTGCGTAATCTTCATAATCGATAACGTTTACTTGGTATAGGTTGCTGAGACAGCGACTTCCACCACTTCAGCGATGTTTTTGATAACGATCCGGGGGATATCCACGTCGTGGTCGGACACGCGCACGTTGAATTTGGCAACAGCCGTTATGGACGGCCCATTAACGTGAATGGTCGCTGGGATAACATACCGTTTTTCCACCCCATGAATATCCATCGTGCCAACCACCTTTACCGAATACGTGCCGTCGCGGCGCCAGTCGATGGGCGCATCGATTTTACCATTAAACGTGGCGTGCGGAAACCGATGGCTTTCCATGTAATTCTCATTGAAATGCTCTCGCATAAGCCGCTTTTTGAACGTAAAGGACTTTATGGACACCTTGAATGCGATTCCTTGGCGACCAGTATCAAGAACTGACGTTGCCGTTTCGGCCACCGCTGAAATATTTTCCAGTGGTGCTTTAGAAAAAAAAGATATCCGGCTTGTCTTGTCGATCAATAAGCCCTGCGCTTCAGCATAGAAGCACAGGACCATTGCGAAAAACCAAACGTATACCTTTATCATTGCGGAGCCCCCTTATCGATCCAAGCCTTGAGCAATTCCCGTTCGCGGGTAGACAAACTCCCGTTCTTGGGCATCACCCGGCGTACAATGACCGCGTCGTTGATACGATCGATATTGTCCTTTACCGAATTGAAACTTGAAAATGTCCAATGCGGTGTTCCTTCTCCGGAACCTGTGTGGCAACTACTGCACTTCGATTGCAGCAGTGCCCCGACGAAATTGGTATAGGTCACACTGTCGGCGGTCACATCATCGCCCCCGCCATTTCCGGGCGGGTCGGGATCGGGGGTTGGCCCCTCGCCTTTCCCGCATGCGATAAATCCGTACATTAGTCCGAGCAGGGCTACCCTCCAAATGGATGATTTCAAGCGTGTCATTGTTATTGGTTAAAACCTATGATAAATAAATGAAACGTTAATTCTTAAGGAGCGATCGCATCCGGTGAATCGGCATTTAGCACCGGCCAGATGCCCGCGGCAGGAAAGTCAACACCTTTGTTTTCTCCACGAGCCGCGTCTTGCCCGAAATAATAAAGCGGCCATCCTTTATAGGTGAGTTGCGTACGACCGAACACGTCAATTTCGTCGAAATCAGCATGATCAAGCACCGATGGAACGGAGGCCAATCCGACATCATAGATTGGCCATACACCGTTGTTGGAAAAATCGTCATTCGTAAAATTATTGCTATTATAGCGGTCTTGGACAAATCCATATAGGGTACGTCCGTAACCATCAACGATGTACCGCGTTTGTCCTTCACCAGGAGTGAGGTCTTCGGTATACAGGGTACCGTCTACGCCTACCAATTGGTGTTGCACCACCATGACCGAATAATCGGGTTTGGCGACAAACCAGTTGCTGCCCACCCCATCTCCACCGATCTCTCCCGGTGCAGCATCATTGGCATAATAATATAATGGCCAACCTTTGTAAGTGGATTGCAACGAACCGTCAGCCAATGTAAGGGTTCCAACATCCTCACCATCGATGGCCCCACTGGCAGCAGCATTCGCACTGTAGTAGGCCGGCCAAATCGAGGCACAGTCGCCGGCGCACGCCGAGGTTCCATCGGCATCACGCGCGAAGAAGTAGAGCACCATGCCCACACTATCAGTCAGCACCTGACCATAGGAAGCATCGGTCGCAACAAAAATCCCCATATTTTCCTCGGGGTCGGCCGGATTGTCTTTTTTACAAGCGGCGATCGGCAAGCAAACCACCATGGTTGCCCACCATACCAATTGGTTGCGATGTACTTTCATAACGTTATGGATGATGTGATCTCTTTTAAACAACTCCATACTTGCCATACGGTACAAACAGTGAATCGGTTGCCTCCATAGTGAAAAAAAATCAGTGTATCTAGGCAACCTTCCCGATCAAAAGCTCGTACTATTGTGTAAACGAAATAGAATAGCTTGCCGATAGTGAATGAAGAGGCCGTAAAGCAGCATATTGCAGGTTGCCTTAAATACGATACGCAAAGTCAATATGCCTTGTTCAAGTATTTCTATAGCTTCGCTATGGGAATATGTCGGCGATATGCCCGTCATTCGGATGATGCATCGGATATTCTGAACGAAAGCTTCTTGAAAATATTCAACCGTATTGAGCGTTACGATGCATCCAAACCGTTCAAGACTTGGATTGGCAAAATCATCACCAATACGGCGATCGACTATTACCGGTCTTCGCTCAAATTTGCTCAACACGACGAAATCGAAGCATACGAACACATCAGCGATAGTGAAAGTATATATGATAACCTGGCGTACGACGATTTGCTGGCAATGGTCATGTCGCTAACTCCAGCGTACCGAACGGTTTTCAACCTGTATGCCATAGACGGGTACAGCCACCAGGAAATTGCGGATTTATTGGGTATCACCGTAAATACATCAAAATCAAATTTGCATAAAGCGCGCAAAAGACTACAGGAACTGTTGGCGGACGCCTCGGCACCAGGCCGCCTAAACGAGCCACACAGGCAAACGGCAGGTAAGCGGTAGCAAAAGGAATGTGAAATGGAAGAGAAACACCCCATAGATAAACTTTTCAGGGACGGGTTAAACAAGGCCGACATCCCATTCGATGAGCGCGCCTGGACTACTTTGTCGCGAAAGATGCGACCACGTAGACGATGGCGCCTCCTGATTGGCATCGGCAGTGGGGTAGCCGCAGCTGTAGCCATCGCAGCCATTTCGCTATTCAACGGACATGAACGGGAGGTAACACATCCTGAACAACATGCCGCATCGCAACAGCCGGCCGCACCGTCGAAATCCGTAATGCCCACGCCCGGCCGACCTGCTTCCGCCGATCCAACCTATTCGGCCGTACCATATAGTAAGCATCCATCGATACCCATCGCCCACCCGCAACCGACGGGTGAGGAGTCGCTCCTTGCCCCAACATCTGTCCGATTACATGAGCTGACCGCGGCCGCCTTTCCCAATGATTTTTACCGCCGAAGACCGCAGCACGTAGCCACGGCATTACCGGTTCGCTCGCTTCAAAAAGCGCATACACGCACCAGTAACCAACCAATATCTGCTCTCGGAATACGGAATCGAGGATGGACACTGGGCATCATCGCAGCCCCCGACTTATCGGGCTCTCAACCTTTCGGTGGTAAGCTTAGCAGCAATTTCGGACTTATGGCTACCTATCGCCTCAATGGCCGGCTCAGTATCAGCGCCGGTGTGCTTTATGCCAAAAAACTATACCAGGCCGAATTTGCGGACTATCGCACCACGGGCAACCCGCTTTACTCCAAATACCCACCGATTACGGTAGATGCCGATTGCAACGTGCTGGATATTCCGGTGAATATCAATGTCGACGTCGCACGCCAGCAGCGCGCTACCTGGTTTGCATCTGCCGGAGTATCCAGCTACCTGATGCTCAAGGAAACTTATGATTATACCTACCCACCGCACCAATATGGCGACTTGAAGCAGCTTACGCTGCGTAACCAAAACATGCATGTCCTTGGCATCGCCAACTTATCGGTGGGTTATCGCCGTCAACTTAGTGGTGCCGTAAACCTTACCTTACAGCCATTCGTCAAAGTTCCGCTTACAGGGATCGGCAATGGCAAGATCAAACTTTATTCCTCCGGCGTGGCCATATCGGCTGATGTGGACCTTACACGTTTCAGAAAACAGTAACCGACCTTGTGTCTTTCCGTCACATTCCGTACTTTTGGCAGAGCTAATAGCCCGTGCCAATTACCGATCCCTCACAGCGAGTTTCAACATATGTATAAAAACAGCAAAACAATACACAGCCGCTTGACGACAAGAAAGTCATTTCTAAAACAATCCGCTTTATCACTTCTTGGTTTAAGTTTACTTTCTTCAACGAAAACGGCGCTTGCGGACGAAAAAGCACGACAAGGCTTTGTTCCTAAGCGCACCTTCGGTAGCGATGCAAAAACCATCCGGTCTATCTCATACAACATCTTCAATGGCTGCATTGGATATAAGGGTATCAATGGTCGCGGATTGCCGGATGGCGAACAGAGCACTTTAATTAAGGCCGCGAGGGATTTGGGACAAATCCCTATGCGGATTATGCATGAGTTAGCGTTGTACCGACCCGATATCATCAATTTTTCCGAGGGACCCGATGAAGAAACCGTTGCGGAAATGGCAAAGATACTCGGCATGGCGTATGCATTCTTTCCTGGTGGCAAAAATGGTTCGGGGAACCACCCAGGAGCTATTCTCACCAATTTTGAGATCCTAAGCTCCGAAACGAGGCCATTTTCAGACAAGAGCGATGACCTAGAGGAACTCTTCACCCGGCACTGGGGGAAAGCGAAACTTCGATTGCCAAACGGTAAATCAATCGTTGTCCATTCCGCCCACTTATGGCCTTTTGCGAAAGAAGAGAACGATACCCGCATCCGATTGGAGGAAATCGCGGCGATGCTGGCAGCCGTAGCGCATGATGCCGGCGATGTCGACTCCATCCTCCTACAGGGCGACCTGAACCATAGCCCGGACACCGAGGAATACAAGCGCTTAAACAGCGGTTCATTGGTCGACGCATTTACAGCGGCTGGCCGAGGCGATGGCTTTACGGCCAATGCCATTAAACCCGCCAAGCGGATCGACTACATTTATTGTGCCGGTAGGCTAGCCAATCAAATCATTGCATGCCGTCCTTTATATGAAGGAAGCTTCCGGATGAACAACGACGACCCGAATGGATTCGCCTTGAGTGACCATCTTCCGGTATTGGCCGATTTCGGATTAGGCACCGCGTGATTAAAGCGCACTGCCGGCACCAAGCTGGCCCAATATGGAAAATACAGGCATACATACCCGTAGCAATTGGTTTGGAAGTATACCGAAATGCTTTCGGAAAGCGGCAGTGAAATGCGAAGCATATTTATAACCGACCTCTTGGGCCACCGCTGCCACCTTTAGTTCCTTGGCAAGCAACAACGATTTCGCCAACTCCATGCGCCGGGCAGTGAGGTAACCGAATACCGTAGTACCGTAAACCGCTTTGAACTGTTTCTTCAGTGTAGCCTCATTAGTACCCACCGCATGAGCCAAGCCAACCAACGAATAAGATTGGGCAGGTTGGTCGTGCAACAAATCTCTCACCTTTTGCATCCGTTCCAACTCGTCGGGGCGCAGTTGCACGGAACGTCCCCTATTATCCAGGGTATCCGTCCGTTCCAGGAAGAGCACCCATAGTTCGGTAAGTTTCAACTGGGTATAGGCAGGCTGTAAATATGCCGGCTTCTTTTCTTGAAACAGTTGTTGGATAACCACAACCTTTCGCATCCCCAGCACCATGCCATTCCCGCCCAATAACCAGGTACATGTATCGGTACGCAAGAACTTGCGGAGATACGACGGGCCACTGGCCGCAGGCAGCGGGAAATCCGGAACCTCGACAATCAGCATGAGCAGTTCACAGGTATCCCCCCCCTCCAAGGCGAGGTCTTGCGTACACCCCCCTTTTACCAGAGAACAGTTGCTTTCGCCGTCCGAAAAACGTTTTACTCGCCCGTGGCACCCTACCTCGATGCCTTTCCCTTTTGCCACATAAACCAGGCGGACCTCTGACTGCGGTTGCGCCAGCATCTGGAAACGGTAGACGTCATCCGACGTATGGAACTGATAATATCGGAAGACACCCGATCGCCTGATCGTCACCCGACCACCCGCCAATATTTCCACCCGGCTATCTCCATCCGCCAATCCCTCGTGCGTTAATCCGACAATACCATCTATATATTCCGCCATTTATAATTGAAATTCCGTTTTTTATAATTTTCAGGTCACCTGCAATCCTATATTTGCGCCAAATATAAGTTATTTAGACTACATAAAAATAATGGTCCCTGCGAAATCTAGTTATTGTTGTTTTTCCTTCGCGTTATTCCTCCTCAGCAGTACCTTGGCCTACGCACAAACCGGTGTCCTCTCGGGTTCGGTAGCTACCTCTTCGGGGCAACCCGTGGCGGGCGCTTCGATTACGCTCAGCCCGAGCAACCGGGGAACCATGACCGACGAACATGGCCACTATACCCTATCGGGGGTACCCTATGGCGAGTATACATTGGCGGTCACTTCGCTAGAAATCCAGCCGGTGGAAACGCGGGTAGCCATCAATCGACCCCACCAGCGTCAGGACATTACTGCGAATAACGGAGGAGTTACCCGACTGGGTGAGGCTAACGTGTCGCGAAACAGCGAAAAATGGGAAATCGAGACCCAAGGCTTTGCCGTAGCCGTTGTAGAAACCAAAGAAGCTTCCGTACGGAATCTGACTACCAACGAATTACTGGACCGTACCGTGGGCGTACGTGTGCGCCAAAGCGGCGGACTAGGATCAGAGATTGAATATAACCTCAACGGGATGACAGGGAGGTCCGTCGGCATTTTCATTGATGGCATCGAAATATCTACATATGGGTCGTCGTTTAACCTGAACAACATCCCGCCGGCGATGATTGAACGAATCGAGGTGTACAAAGGTGTACTGCCAGCGCACTTATCAGGCGATCTCCTCGGTGGCGCTATCAATATCGTATTAAAAAAGGGAAACTCCGCCAACAGTTTGACCGCCGCGATATCTTATGGGTCATTCAATACCCTACAGGCCGATTTGAGCGGCCAATACCGCAATCCGAAGAACGGATTCACAACAAAGGTTTCGGGATTTTACACCGCTACCGACAACGATTACGAACAATGGGGTAAATTTTCGAAATACATCGAACCAAATGGTGTAGTGGTCCGCAACTTTCGGACGAAACGCTTTTTCGACGGGTACCGCACATTAGGTGGACGAGCGGAGTTCGGATATACGGATGTTAATTGGGCGGACGTTTTCCTGATCGGTTACAACGTCTCCGATTCCTATAATGAAATCCAGCATGGGCAAACCATGGGCACCCCTTACATGGGTCGGACGGCCGAAGCCGAAGCCCACGTACTGAGCTTAAATTATAGCAAACGTGACCTGTTTACCAAGGGGCTCAGCTTGAATGTCAACGGTGTCTACAGCCGGCGAAATACGTATGTCCAAGATACCATCCCGTGGGCGTACAACTGGGACGGCACCATCCGGATGGACCTGAATGGCAACCCCCTGCGCCGACCGGATGGGGCGCAGCAAGGCGAACCGACGATGGCCGACATCGACCGGCAGATCGCCAACATTAGGTCAACCGTGAACTATGTTGTTTTTCCCGGCCATCGACTATCGCTCAACCATGTCTACTACACAGTTGACCGACAGGACAGCGATCTGCTCCATCCGGTAGGACCCGATGCATTGAGAAGCTCGAACGACTTATCTAAAAATGTGTTCTCGTTCAATTATGAGGTGCAGATGTTTGGCGACCGACTACGCACCAACCTATTTGTTAAACGTTATCAGCAATCGCTCATGAGCCTCACCTACCGGGGGACGGTCGCTGACGGCGGGGCCGTAATCAACGAAGACGTCGTACGAGATACCCGGCACCATATGGGATATGGTGCGGCTGTATCCTACGCACTCACCCCCATAGCCATGCTCATCACGTCGGCCGAACGGGCAGTACGCATGCCGGGTGGTAATGAGATTTTCGGTAATCCCGACCAAAACCTGCTACCCAGTCCAGCATTGCAGCCCGAAATTAGTGATAATTATAATCTCGGCTTCCGGTTAGGTACGTTTGGGTTCAACGAGCATCGATTGGTTACCTCTGCCAATATTTTCTGGCGTAACGTTAAAGACCGGATCATGCCACAAACAAACGAACTCATTAGCCAGCAAGAGATCGAACAGACGCAGTACATAAATCTCGGATTATCCCAATCACTAGGTTTTGAAGGTGAGATTTCCTATCGTTACCAAGATGACCTCACCGCCATGGTCAATTTCTCCAAGTTCAATTCGCTATTCAAACAGGAATTTGATCCCGAAACTGGCCAACGGATGACTTATTACAACACACAAATTCCGAACGAGCCCTTCTTTACGGTAAACGCCAATATACACTATCGGTTCCACCATGTCATCCAGAAAGCGTCGGAGTTGAACCTGTTTTACACCCTTGGATACGTACATCCGTTCCGAACGGTATGGCCAGAGTCCGATTGGTTCGTTACACCCGCCCAGTATCTGCATAATGTAGGCGCAAGCTACCGGTTCCCGAGCCGTAAACTCATCGTGAGTGTGGACCTGAAGAACATCTTGAATAATGAAATATACGACAATTTCGGCGTACAAAAACCCGGCAGGGCCGCCTATTTGAAACTTACATATACAATCAATAATTTTCAATAAGTAACACCAGTAAGATGAATAAAGAACAGATAAAACATGTGCTTTTCGGTGCCGCAATCGTAGCCGTTGCTATTGGCGGCTGCGCGAAAGATAGTGGCCCAGATACAGATCGACCAGACGAATCGGATCGGTGGATTACGATTTCCGGTGCAATGATGGACGATGAGGCCGGTGACGGCAACGGCGGCACGATGGTATACAGCGTAACGCCCGAACAAGCGAAAAACCCGAATGTATCCATTAATGTTTTCGATAATGGAATGCATGTAAAATCCCAGCGAACAGCCCGGCTGCAGGCCTCTGCCGACGGGAAGTTCCTGTACAACATCCAATATGTGGGCGATGATGGTGGGATATTCAATAAATATGCTGTACGCGGTGGAAAAGATTTTCGGCCTGATGGTCCGGAAGTCGCTACCGCGGATTATGTAAGCACCTCGCCCCGCTGGTTGAAGGCCATCGAAGGTGTAGGCGTGGCTGTGCGCGGAACCGCCAACGACGCCGTTTATATCGGAGAGCTTCCAAACATCGTATACCAGTATACCTCCACGAAGATCGATGTGATTACGCTGGATCTCAACGATCCTAAAATCACCGCAAACACCTCGTTCGAATTAAGGCTTTCTGAGGCGGAAGAAGCTGCTGGACACCATATCTGGCGCATCGATATGCCTGTGGTAAACCAAGCCAAGGATAAGGTATATATCGGCGCAGGTGTACGCAAACTGGACCCCATGTCGTATACCCTTGGCGACGATGGTGTGCCCGAGTTTGACCGCGACAATGATGCCCCGGCCGCTTGGGCCAAAACCATCGTATTGGACTACCCTTCATTAAAAAACCCCAAGGTGATTACGTCCAGCCAGACGCGCGGTAGCACCAATGGTTATCGGAGCACCATGCAATATGTAGGCGACGACGGCCACGTTTACCAAGCCACCACGGGCGAAGGCATAAGCGGCGGCGGTTCCAAAATATTACGGATCAGTAAAAATACGGACGATTACGATCCAGACTACGTATTTAGCCTTGATCAGGCCCTGGGCGTAACGGGTTCCCATATCGAAGCGTGGAAATATGCCGGTAATGGTATCGGGTTTGTCGTTTATAGCCTAGTGGATGAGGAAAGTGCCCGTACCAGTGGGCATATCGCACGGATTGATTTGAACAACGGAACCGGCACAAAATATTCGATTCCGAACGAAACGGCATTGAATTTCCGTCAAATCCAAAGCATAGGTATTGACGGTAACGATGTATATATCGCCGTAGCCCCAATTGGACAAGACGGCAACATTTACATTTTCAACACCGATACCGGCGATATGAACGTGGGTGCCAAATTGATCAACAAGACGGGCAACCAATACATCGGGGTTTACTAAGCAAATAAAAAGGGCCGTGTCCCGGGTCGAGTGTAATCGATCCGGGACATCGCTTTTCGGGCTCCAAACTAAACGACCATGGCAAAGAAAGTACGCAAAAAAACAACCTGGCAAAAGACCCGGAAGCTGTTCAACGACATCCATCTATGGGTAGGTCTCATCAGTGGCATCGTCGTCGTCGTCATCTGCTTCAGCGGCACCATCTACACTTACAATACCGAACTGCGTGAATGGGCAGCACCCCATCTCCATCAGGTAGCGGTACCCACAGATACCGACCGGATCCCCGCCGAGTCGCTGATCCCGAAAATTACCGAGCTGTCCGGCGGTGCGGTCACGGCAGTAGGCATACCGGCAGACCCGGCGCGTACCTATACATTCACCACACGCGTGGAGGGTGATAACAGCCGTCGCGGCACCATCTATTACGTCAATCCGTATACTGGGGCGGTGACGGGCAGTTCAAAGGAAGTGACCAAAACAGACGAATTTATGCAAATGTTATTCAGTTTGCACCGATGGTTGCTGCTCGACCGGATAGAAGAACCCCTCATTGGTGATTTACCCAACCGGACGCTGGGCAGTTATATATCGGGTGCCGCTACGATATTATTTACATTGGGCGTCTTAACGGGTATGGTCATTTGGTTCCCGCAAAAGCTGAGAAACTGGCGCCAAGGGCTTGCCATCAAGTGGAGCGCCAACTGGAAGCGCATTAACCACGACCTTCATAATTCCTTGGCCTTCTATTCGCTTATTTTCTTATTCGTTATGGGCATCACCGGGCCGCAATGGTCCTTCCCTTGGTATCGAACGGGCCTCCAAAAGGCATTGGGCACGTACCAAGAACAACCGACACAACGTGGCGGAGATGGGCAACGCGGACGCTCCGCAAGCACCGCCGTCAAAACGGATGCCAGGGCACGGGCTGAACAGGCCGCTCCCACTCCGCTTCTCCCCTTCTCGGCTTACCTCGCAGCTACGGATGTGGCGCTACCTTACCTGGGCGATTACCAGTTGTCCCTGCCACAGAACGGAGGTACAGCCTTATCCATCCGGAAAAACCGAACAGGCTTTTTTGCACCGGCGGCCAGTGACCAGGTGACCGTGGATGCTACAACAGCTAAAGTGACGGAGGTAGCTATATTCCGAGATAAACCATTCAATGAGCGCGTGTCAAGTTCCATCAAAGCACTGCATGTGGGCAATGTATATGGCCCGTTTACCAAACTGCTCTATTTTTTTGCATGTTTGATAGCCACCACCTTACCCATCACCGGAACGATGATCTGGCTTAATAAAATGAAGAAACGGCGTTAATGTTGATGGAGTTCTTCGGCAGATTCCTTGCTTGTGACCTGACCTACGCCGTCGGATCTCAAGCCCGTTCAATCAGGCACACTGCGTAAGCTACAACGCCCTCTTCCCGTCCGATGAATCCCATGGTTTCATTGGTTGTAGCCTTAATGGAAATATCTTCGTCAGTAATACCGGCTGAGGCTGCAATGTGCTTTTTCATCGCTGGGATGTAAGGTTTTATTTTGGGCGCTTCCAAGCATAGCATGGCATCGATGTTCCCAAGCACCCAGCCTTTGGCTGATAATAATTTCACACATTCCTCTAAAAGCAGGAGGCTACTTACACCACGCCACCGCTCATCGGTATTAGGAAAATGGTAACCAATGTCTTCCAGGTTGGCCGCACCAAGTAGGGCATCACATATCGCGTGGACGAGGACATCGGCATCCGAATGGCCAAATGCGCCGGCATGGTGCTCTAACTGTACCCCTCCTAGAATGAACGGATGGCCATCTTTCAACTGGTGCACGTCAAAACCGAAACCTACTTTTATTTTAGTCATAAGTCGTTAGTCCGGTAACTACAATTATCAACTGTTAATTCAACTTGAATTACCAACCGTCAAACATAGGGAAATACCTAGACAATCTCAAATGGTACGAGTTTTGCACGATTTAGAGCGTTACATATACTCGAAAAAAGATTTTAGTTGCGGGTAAACTCCAATAATTTACTTAATTTTGGTTCCTTAGAAAAGAAATGTGGCTTTCCGATGTACCAAGTGAAGTCTACCTTATCAGTGCCTTTAAAAAAGGACAGTGAAGATGCTGGTTGCATTGGGCCAATAAGAACAAATAGCTCCCGAATGAAAACAACGAATACATATTTTGCCTCCTTCTTATTAATAATTTTTTCTGGCACCTTATTCGTCTCCTGCAAAAACCGAAGCGGAGTTTCCCCAAAGACGGGCGTCGCCTATAACGACCCCTATAATGGTGGTTTGCAAATCAACCGAAAGGTCAAGGAAGGGCCCGGGCCGGGATTAGTTGTTATTGAAGGCGGCACGTTTGTGATGGGTGGTAGCCTCAATGAGGATATTACCTATGCGCATGACAATCTGCGGCGCCGGGTGACGGTGGCCTCATTTTATATGGATGAGACGGAAGTTTCGAATGCAGACTGGCTGGAATACTTGCACTGGCTTCAACAGAATTTCCCGGACGACAACGAACTTTATTACAATGCAATCCCGGATACCCTTGTGTGGCGCCATCCACTTTCCTACAACGAGCCCTACGTCGACCTCTATCTGCGCCACCCGGCTTACCAAGACTACCCCGTCGTGGGAGTGACGTGGGAGCAGGCCAACGACTATTGTATTTGGCGGACCGATCGGGTGAATGAGCATATTCTTCGCCAGCGGGGGGCCTTGGTCGACTACAAGACCTTGGCTGAATCGCAGGCGAAGCCTACCGACCCATTCAATACCGACATATACCTCAACGGCCAATATCAGGGCGAAGGCATAGATGGTGAACGCATGCCGAAAGACAATACACCGGGGACGGAATCGGATGCGCGCCGGCCTGTCCGGATGGAGGACGGCATCCTCAAGCAACCATACCGACTCCCCACAGAAGCCGAATGGGAATACGCAGCCCTCGGTCTGGTGGGCAACACCGAATACGGCAATATCGAAAGCAGCAAAATATATCCATGGGACGGGTTGGGCGTCCGGTCGGCGAAACGCCGTACCCAAGGACTGATGATGGCCAACTTTAAACCAACCGGAGGCGACAATATGGGCGTGGCGGGATACCTCAACGACGGTGGCGACATTACGGTATCCGTTACCAGCTACCTCCCCAACGACTACGGCCTTTACAACACGGCAGGTAACGTAAACGAGTGGGTACGCGACGTATACCGACAACTGTCGTTTGAAGACTTCCAAGACTTCAACCCGTTCCGGGGCAACGTATATATGGATAAGCAATACGAAGACGCCGAAAAGGGAATCATTGCAAAAGACAAATATGGCCGCCCCATCCGGGTACCGGCCAAGGCACCGAGGAAACAAACTTGGGAAGAACTGCAGGCCGCTTCGGCCGCATCCGATTCCGCGCAGGCATCGTTTGATTACGACGTACGCGGGTATGACGATGAAACCAACGACGAGCTCTATGGAGTTACCACGCTGGTCAATGATAAGTCACGCGTGTACAAAGGTGGTTCATGGAACGATCGTGCCTATTGGCTCAACCCGGCAACACGCCGCTACATGCAACAGGACGAATCGAATGCGATGACCGGCTTCCGATGCGCGATGACACTCGTTGGATCGCCAGAGATCAACACGCAATCGAAGCCCACCTTCCCTGCCAATCGTAAGAGGACGCAGGGTGATCGGAAAATTCTTGGAATTTTCTAGTAATTAAGCTCGACTGTCCGGGGCACGTTGACCGTGTTTTTCAAACCGTGATGAGTCGACGATGGCAGATACCGCACCGAAACGATTGTTATCCAAAACACTAAAAAAAGCACCCGTGAAAACGAAGATGGGTGCTTTTTTATTTTCCGATATTGCACGCGTCAGAACGGCACACGCTAGCCGCTAATTTGCCGGCCGTTGCGTATAATAGATATTGAGCTTCATTTTCAACTCCGTACCATCAACGTTGTTGATGATTGCTCGCCCCGCCGCATTGAGTACCGGTTGATAGGGAATTGAGTTATCCGATGCGGAAGCGGGTGCAATGAAGAATTCACTGCTGTTTATCTTTCCTTGGAGTATATCTTGGATATAGGACGTCAAATGGAAAAGGTAACGATCCTTATTTTCGTCCATAAAGCCCCCAAAAGCACGCCAGTTACCATACCGATACCAAAGGCTACGGCTGTCGCCAGCATAACTACTGCTGCTTGTCCGCGAATCACCGTCGGGCACCGGCAGGCGTTGCCCTGCGATATCTTCCCGGTATAAAGTAAGCCTCGGTGCATGGATCTGCAACTCGTCATCTGGGTTATCGCTGACTGTATAAAGTACCAACTCGGCTTTGTTAATTGCAATATTACGGTCCTTTAAAGCATCAATGTACGGTATGCGCACAAGGGTTCGAAGGCCAGCCGGTGCCTGCATGTACAACACGTCGTAATGCCCGTCGGGATTATCCAACTGGGCCTGTACATCGGAAGTATACGTCCGCTTGATACTAGATGTCAGCCTCCGGAAAGACCCGCTGTTGTTCTGTACCGTTGTTGGCAAGAATGTCCGCACGGTATCGATGCCCGCATCGTCCCCTTCCTTTCCGTTCGATTGGCGGTAGGTGAGCTCAATACCGGTCATGTTGGCAACGCCCTGAAAAGTCACCAATCCACCAACGCCCGTCATCTCGCTTTCCGCTACACGCAGATAGAGCCCTTTGACGTGGTTGTTAAACCCTGCTTCGGTCGATAGCGACGCCGAATCAACTTCCTCACTGAGCAGCTCCTTGAAAAATGCAGACGACAATGCGATGCGCAACTGTGGAATATCCTTTACCAAAGAATCCTTATCATCGATATGTTTAATGATACTAACGCTGTCTGTCTGTTTGTACGCGAAGCGCCCGATCACTTTCGTCCCGATAACTTCATCTTTTACTGCCCATTGCTTGGTAGCATATTCGCCATCGGTATAAGCCTCGTCCAACTGCAGCACATGTAGTGTAAAGTTGGGGCGCAGCGTATCACCGTAATATTCGGTGCCGTAAGGCAATACGAGGATGACAGAGTCAATTTCAGCATCGTGCCGTATGCGCGGCACCGTCGCTGGCCGACCGACGGCCAATGCCAAATCGGCCACGGTCTTCCCGATAACCGGATCATCGAGCCAACCAAACGTGGTTTGGGCAAAGGAAGAAGACCGCGCACTATCGTCCAGCACCGTCACTGCCTGCAGGGAAAGCGTATCAGTCAATACGCCTACCAGTTCATCCCCCGGATCGACATCCAACCCAATACCTGAAGGATTGGTGCAACCTCCTAAAACAAAAAGACTTATCAACAAGGTTAATAAGTCTTTGGTATGATAACTCATTCGCAAAGAATTAAATTCAAATTATGCTTCCACTGCTGCATCAAGCTCTACGCTTGAAAATTGTTCGTAAAGGTTGCAATAATTTTCGAATTCTTGGTGGTCTTCTAACTCGAATACTGGGATATCGCTCTTTTTAACAATATTTAACAGTTGTTTGTCCAAATCATCACCGGTTAAGACCACACCATCGGAATAGGCCAATGCGCCTTTATATAACCCGGCATAATTTGCATCCCCGTAAGGCGCCACATCATCAGCCGTCATATCGCCTGTGCGCGCGATTTCGGAAAAATCATCGCCTAATGAAAAATCAATTTCTTCATTATAGAGGGAATAAATCACTTTGGCGTCTTTGAAGGTCGGGTCGTCTTTATATGCCGTCTTAATATATGCGGGTATCAACGCACTCATCCACCCATGGCAATGCACGACATCCGGTGCCCAACCCAGCTTTTTCACGGTTTCTAATGCGCCCTTGCAGAAAAACACCGTCCGCTCGTTATTATCCTCAAAAAATTCACCACACTCATCACAGAACACCTGTTTGCGTTGGAAATATTCCTCATTGTCCAAGAAATAGACCTGCATACGTGCCGCCGGTATAGACGCGACCTTGATGATCAACGGATTGTCGTTATTATCCACAACAATATTCATCCCCGATAACCGAATGACTTCATGCAATCGGTTACGCCGCTCATTAATATTACCGAACCGCGGCATCAGAATACGAATCTCATAGCCCCGCTCCTGCATCGCCTGAGGCAATTGACGGGTAATTTCTGAAATTTTACTTAGTTCGAGGAAAGGCGACATCTCGTGGGTAACAAACAGAATCTTCGTTTTTGACATCTCCAATATATTATTTTATTTTATTTGCACAGTAAAGTCGGTTTGCAAAGATAAGCATTTTTTGTCAATATACCAATTAGTTAACCAGCCCATCGTGGATATCCAATAAAAAATCATCACTTTTGCCAAACAAAAAAAACATTCACTTGTTGGAAAAAGTTAGCACTAAAATCTCGTTACAGCGGCTTCTTGAACGGCACCGTAATGACGGGCGACGTATAGCATTCGTGCCTACTATGGGCGCGTTGCACGACGGCCACCTTGCGCTCGTCGCCCATGCCAGAGAACTGGCGGATGTGGTGGTTTGCAGCATCTTCGTCAACCCTACCCAATTCAACGACCCAAAGGACCTCGAACAATATCCGCGCCCTATTGAGCGCGACATCGACCTCCTGCGACGTGCCCATTGCGACATCCTCTTCCATCCTACCGTGGACGAAATGTATAATACCGCAGAACCGTGGAGTCTCGATCTCGGTCACCTGGACGAAGTATTGGAAGGGCAGCATCGGCCGGGGCATTTCCAGGGCGTTACCCAAATCGTATTCAAACTTTTAGATACGGTACGTCCGGAGTTCGTTTGTTTCGGGCAGAAAGATTTCCAACAATACAAAGTGGTCGAATACATGGTGGAGAAACTGAAACTCCCGTCTGTGTTGGAGTTGTGTCCCACGGTGAGGGAAGCGGGGGGACTGGCCATGAGTTCACGGAATGTTCGGCTAACCTCCAAAGGCCGGAAACAGGCGCAGCAACTCTACCGCGTCTTGCAACAAACAAAGGCCGATTTGCTCCGGAAAAGCATTGATGCACTACGCGCGGATGCTATCCGGATATTGGAAGGCAGTCCCGGTATCGAAGTGGAATATTTCGAGATTTTTCAAGCTGAAAACTTTATACCAGCCAGCGAAACATCGCGCGGTGGACAACTAGTGGCGCTGGCGGCCATCTGGGTGGACGGTGTGCGACTGATCGACAACCTGTTTTTATAGCTTTATTTATTTCCGTACCTTTGTACCATGGTTATCGAGGTTCTGAAATCCAAAATCCATCGGGTACGCGTTACGCAGGCCGAACTCAATTATGTGGGAAGCATTACCATTGATGAGGATTTGATGGATGCGGCAAACATCATCGCCAACGAGAAGGTCCAAATCGTTAACAACAACAACGGAGCGCGCTTTGAGACATACGTTATTAAAGGCGAACGGGGTTCGGGCGTGATTTGCCTCAACGGTGCAGCTGCCCGGCTGGTCCAGGTGGGCGATGTGGTCATTATCATCTCTTATGCCCAGATGGAGCAGCAGGAAGCGAGAGCCTATGAGCCGCTATTGGTATTTCCCGACGAAAACAATCGATTAATCGATTAATACCGGCCTAATTCGCCATATATTCAAATATAATTTTTGGTTTGTTAGATTAGTCTAACTTTTAATCGTACCTTTGTCTTATGGTATTTGAAATATTACATGTATTTTAGTCTCCCATGAAGAGGCATGCAAACAACATACGGTCGAAGCTAGCACTGTTTCAGGCGGTGTTGTTCGGTTTGATCGTTGCCAGCGGCACGGTCTTCATGCACAAACACAAAACCCGCGATGGGCGGATAATCATCCATACGCACCCCTACAACCTTAAAACCGACCCAAGCACCAATCCGCATCATCAGTCAGAAACGGAAATCTATTTACTGGATGCCATCTTTTCGGGGCGTTTTCTACAAACGAATTTCACGAGCTACGAGCAGCCTTTTATTGAGCCACTTACAATAGCTTACCTACCCTATCGTAGACGCGATGTACATCTAGACACAACCCGCTACGGCCCCACCCGGGCGCCCCCACATTTCAACTAGTTACTCACCTTTTTCCACGTACTTATTACTTGGCGGACGCTGTTTTGGCAACTGCCTACGTTGCATACCCAACTAGTTGATTTTCATGTATAAAAAATACTTTATAGCAAGCTTCATTTTGTTGCTTTCTGGCCTACTGGGTTATACCCAATCGGTTTCATCCATCCACGGCACGGTCACTGACAAGTCCGGCGATATCGTCCCATGGGCCACCGTTACCATTCCCGCACTCAACATCGGCACCACGGCCGATAGCTCCGGCCTATTCGCGTTGAACGACATACCGGCAGGGAACTGGGAACTTGAAGTCAAATGCGTAGGTTACCAGCCTTACGTCATACGTATCCGCACAAACGGCACAGCACCAACGCGCAAAGATATCGTGTTGCTGGATGTGGGTACATCGCTAGACGAAGTGGTCGTCTCCGGCACAATGAAAGAGGTTTCTAAACTGGATAGCCCCGTGCCGGTAGAGGTTTATACGGCCAAGTTCTTCAAAGCAAATCCGGCACCCACGGTATTCGACGCCTTACAGAACATCAATGGCGTACGCCCCCAACTAAATTGCAACATCTGCAATACGGGCGATATCCACATCAACGGCTTGGAGGGGCCTTACACCATGGTGCTGATAGACGGCATGCCCATCGTAAGCGGCCTATCTACCGTATACGGGCTGAGCGGCATCCCCCAAGCGTTAATCGATCGGGTGGAAATCGTCAAAGGACCGGCTTCGACACTTTATGGTAGCGAGGCCGTGGGCGGGCTCATCAACATCATCACCAAAAACCCACGGACTACACCCACGCTAGCCGTAGATGCTTTTGGCACCGGTTGGGGGGAGCTCAGCGCCGACATCGCCGCCAAACTCCGTGCGGGCAAAAAAATGCAATCGCTGCTCGGGGTGAGCTATTTCAACTACCAACGCCCCATAGACAACAACAACGATAATTTCACCGATGTGACGCTGCAGCACCGCGTTTCCCTTTTCAACAAATGGAACGTCGAGCGGAAAAATAACCGTGTTTTTTCATTTGCTGCGCGCTATGTATATGAAGACCGGTGGGGCGGAGAGATGAATTGGGCACCGAAATACCGCGGTGGCGACCAAGTGTACGGTGAGAGCATCTACACCAGCAGATGGGAGCTTTTCGGCACCTACCAGTTGCCGGCTAAGGAGCATATGCTCTTCCAATTCAGTGTCAACGGTCACGACCAGAACAGTGTATATGGCAATATGGCATTCCTGGCCGACCAATACATCGGTTTCGGGCAATTGACCTGGAACAAAGTATTGGGCAGCCATGACCTGCTTACCGGACTCGCCTACCGCTATACCTATTACGACGACAATACCCCTGCAACCGCGGACGCGAACGACATACGCCTGAACAGGCCAACGCACACCCGTCTACCAGGGGCGTTCATTCAAGACGAAATTACATTGGCCGACCGGAATAAGCTACTGCTTGGTCTGCGATACGATTACAATTCTATCCATGGCAGTATCCTTACGCCGCGCGTCAATTTCAAGTGGAATTCACGCGACGAATACAATGTGCTGCGCCTCAGCCTTGGCAACGGTTATCGGGTAGCCAATGTGTTTACGGAAGACCATTATGCGCTGACGGGCTCACGCGACGTCGTTTTTGAAGACGAACTTGCCCCGGAAACATCATGGAACGGAAATGTCAATTTCGTCAAGAAAGTACCCTTATCCAGTGGCGGCATCATCGGTTTCGATGCAACGGTATTTTATACGTACTTTAACAACAAAAT
Source organism: uncultured Parapedobacter sp. (assembly GCA_964613725.1). Lineage (GTDB taxonomy): Bacteria > Bacteroidota > Bacteroidia > Sphingobacteriales > Sphingobacteriaceae > Parapedobacter. The sequence goes on from CAZTJY010000001.1 coordinate 37,795, forward strand.
CATCGCCGACTACGATACCGACGTACAAAAAATCATGTACGGTAATCTTGATGGCCATGCCGTGTCTCAGGGCGTCTCCCTGAACGTGGACTTGGCACTCATGAATGGACTGAAATTGACTGCGGGAGCCACCGCCATGGACGTTTACAGCCAAGAAGATGGCCAAAAGGTCCAGCAGTTATTCACCGAGCGGTTTACCGGAGTATGGAATGCCAGTTACACACTGAAACACCTGGGACTTACCGTGGATTATACGGGCAATCTTTATGGCCCGATGCGGTTGCCCCTATTGAGTGAGGCCGACCCACGGTCGCCTAAATCGCCGTGGTGGAGCATCCAAAATATCCAGTTGACCAAAACCTTCCGTAATGGAATCGAGGTTTACGGTGGCATCAAAAACCTGCTGGATTGGACACCCAACAGAGGGAATCCATTCATCATTGCCCGGTCGCACGACCCATTTGACAAGTTGGTGGAGTTTAATGGCGACGGCCAGGCAATTATTACACCCGAGAACCCGTATGGACTGACATTCGACCCGTCTTATGTATTCGGTCCTAATCAAGGAGCAAGGGGATTCCTTGGTATCCGATATAGCTTTTATTGAAACGTATGCTTGGTAGATTTCACAGCGTCGAATTACTCGCCACACTAGCCACACTCGCCGCTGGCCCTGCTACGGCGCAACTCCTTGAAGTTCCAATTACTGAACTGACCGACAGCATGCGTGCGCATCCAAAAGCCGCACTCGTTCTGATTTCCACCGATTGGTGCGCCTATTGCCGCATACAGCAGGTTCAGCTCAAGAAGCGTAATGAGTGGCTGGATGCAAGCCCTTCGATTTATTTTTCCGTGCTTGATGCTGAAACGAAGGAGACGATTGTTTTCAACGACATGAGTTACCGGTTCGTACCCAATGGTGTGTCTACCGGAAGCCACGAATTGGCATTTTCGCTCGGAAATATTGATAACCGACTGGTATTTCCTACCTGGGTGCTACTCAATGAAAACTTGGAAATCATCTTCAAATTCCCCGGCGTAATCAAGGCCAGTGAGTTGTCCAAATTGCTGGAAACAGTTGAAAAATCGTGGCCGCCGTAATAAAAACCGGAAATCGTCAATTAAAAAAAATTTGCAGTAACTAAATTTTTTTACGTTTATTGCAAAGATATTGACGGCTACCTATGTTAAAGTACGTTGCTTCCACCGCTTTCTGCGTATTCGCATTGCTATCTGCCTGCGAGCCGAATGGCAGTGAGTCGATGGAGCCCGTTACCGAAAAAGGGTCAGCCATTTCACCGGGAAACGGCCAAACTGGCCAGGGAAACAATATCATTGATTTAGATTCAAGTGCCGTCGAGGCATTAGCGGAAGTGAATCACTGGCGGCAACAGGGCTGCGAATGCGGCGATGTCTCCATGCCCGCTACCACCAAGGTGACCTGGAACAACGAACTTTACAAAGCTGCATTGGCACATGCCAAGGACATGCACGCCAACAACTACTTCAGCCACACCAGTCCGGCAGGCGAAAATGTCTACAACCGCCTTTTGCAGTCGGGGTATATTGATGATAGCCGTTCCATTCTCACCTACGGTGAGAACATCGCGTTCGGTAATTTTGACCTACAAACTGCCGTTAAGAAATGGTTGGATAGCCCCAGCCATTGCGCTAACTTGATGCGCGCCTCTTATCGGGAAATGGCCATCGCCCACGATGGCAATTATTGGGTTCAGGTTTTCGGCGCCACCCGCGACTAGCTTTTTGTTATATCGGTCTTTTTTCATCCGCCTCTTGTAGCGAAACCTTAGACAAGCACGTCTGTACTCTCGACAGGAAACAAAAATGGGCCTGTTTATGTTTGTTAAATAGTGTTAACAGGTCAATTAATTGGATTATTTAAATAACTTTGCAACCGCAAGGTTGAAACAACAAAATGATGAAGAAAGTAAATGTACTGGTGTTGGGCGCGTTGATCGCCATGGGATTATCGTCGTGTATCAAGGATGGGGAGACGTATGACCCCAATGCACAATACGAAATCGAGAAGCCTATTATCGAAGCGTACGTGGCGGAACATCTGCCGGGTGCACAGTATAAGGATATCAGCGGTTTCCGCCTCTATTTTCAAATCATTGAACCAGGGGAGCTAGGGTCATACCGATACAAAGTCGATGAAAACTCGGGCAACCCTCTGTTTGTTCCCGCCGAGGCAATTGTCTCCTATGAGGGTCGTCTAGTTAAGACCGACGCTGTATTTGAGGATAAAGAAGACCAGAAATTCCTAATCACACTTAATAGCATAATTCCAGCATGGCAAATAGCATTTTTGCCAGACGAACTTCGCTATAATGAAGATGGCGACTTGCTTGATGAACCCATCGAGTTCGGTGGATTGACAGAAGAAGGTCTTCAGCCTGGATCAGTGATTCGCATCGTTACGCCATCTTATTGGGCGTATCAAAACCAGAGTCAAGGAAGTGCTATCCCACCGAACTCCCCGCTATATTTCGAAATCTCCGTTTCGGAAATCAAGGACTACGAAGCTAGCAACTAAATTACAATATCTCTCCGGAACTATGATTAAATCGACTCCTTGTATTGCGGCAATCGGCATCATGGCCTTCGTGTCATTGATGGGTTGCTCAAAAAAAGAATACCAATCGTTTGAAGAATTGGATAACGCCAATATCCGCGAATACATCCAAAAAAACAACCTCTCGGTGCATCAATACAAGGAGACCGATTTATTTTATCAAGTGCTTGAAGAAGGAACAGGAAGCTCCATCGCTTATACCGAAACCTACCCCATTGTTTACACGGTAAAAAGTCTCGATGGCACCTATAACTCGAATGATACATTGAGCGCCAACAACCGCTATGCCGACTACTTCGGCTATTTCCCCTTCGGATCCGCGTATGCCGGCACACCCACCGTGGAGCGTCCCGGCGACTTTAAAGAGGTTATTCGCGAAGTATTGCAATATACGAACGGGAAAGTCCGAATCATCGTCCCTTCACGGCTGATGTACGGCAGGAACGGCCGGCCAAACTTGGGTATCCCCCCTAACGCATCCCTCGATTATGTGGTTACCGTACATGATGATTTCATCGATTATGAGGATCAGGTCATTCAACAGATGATTGCTAATGCGTCGCTAAACATTGATGATTTCACCAAACGGGAAGACCGCATCTATTATCAGATTATTGAGCAGGGTACCGGAGATGCCATCACAGCAGATTCGACTGTAACGGTTGATTATACCTTAAGAGACCCCGAAGGAAACGTACTTGACTCGGGTACCGACAAGGAATTCAATTTGGCCGGCGGAGTCATATCCGCTTGGTCGAAGATCGTACCTTTAATCAATAAAGGGGGGAAAATCCGCTTTTTCACACCGAGTGCCCATGCCTATGGGAGGGCGGGGAACACAAACATCGCACCGTTTATGTCATTGGATTTTGAAGTAGACGTGAATACCAACTGACAATCATAAGGGCAAAAAAACAGATCGTTACTCGAGCAGAATTCCGATATAGGAATGCCAAAACATCGAAAACATACCGTCTTATGATGGTAACCATGTTAACCTAGTTTCCAATCAATAGCAATGAGGCTGGATACCCATATTCGGCTATAAATACGGGAAGCAATTCCGGATATGGGCCGTTTAATCCTTTAAATTTTGCTTTGTTCATAAATAATTGGCTTTCTGAACGCCTTGGGAACGCGAGGCCGCCATTTCCGTACTATTTCCACTCAAAAGAGGTAAGAGTTATAATACTGAATATGAACTAGCTTTCAAAAAAAAGTGTATTTAAAGTTATTCTATCGTCTTTTTATCGTAAAAAAGACGATGGATTCTCGATGAAAAGACGATGAAAAGACGATAGATTTTAATTAATTACCATTAGTTAATCCCTTTGGTTTACCATATTAGTCAGAAAATAGGGAGGCCGTTGGGTTATCCCTTCCACTGTACGGGACGTCCTCCTTAAAGCCCATTTTTTTCGGCTTTCCACGGCTTCGATATCATCGGGTGACAAGACAATACGCTTTTTCCAAACAGCAATATCACTTACATCGCCCATCCGGGAAGCAAAGAGCCCGGATAAGACCAATAGCCGCTTAGCGACAATTTGAAAACTGCGGTAATCTCCTTCTAGACCTTTCATACATCCCTTATTCTACACCCGTCGTCTCTGTCAGAACGAGGCGAGGCATCGGGCCAGCCATTCCATACTACGTACGGCTAACTGCCAAACCTCCCAAGCACCCCTCATTGCCGCCTTTATAAACCTTAAGGATAATTATCCATCATTTTCATAAAACTCTCTATTTGATTACGGTGCAAAAACCGCAACCTTTGTCATATTAAGCGGCTTAGCAATTATAAAACTAATCGTAAACTATTTAATAACTCATCACAATGAAAAGATATATACGCACTTTTGGGTGGATATTCGCACTTTTCATCCCTCTTGGAAGCTTTTCACAATCCAGCACAGTCAAAGGCAAAGTAACAGATGGCCGCGACCCTTTGATTGGCGTAACTGTCCGTGTAAAAGACAGTCCACAAGTGGTAACCACCGATGAAAAAGGAGAATTCTCCATCCAGTCCGAAGTGAACGATATCCTTATACTGACTTATGTAGGGTACCACACGAAAGAAATACCTGTTGATAGCCGAAACTGGATCGCAATCCAATTGGAGCCCGACAACACCGACCTCAATGAAGTGGTGGTGGTGGGTTACGGTGAACAACGGAAAATCACAACGACCGGAGCAATTAGTTCCGTTTCGGGGGACGATCTGGTTAAAGCGCCCGTAGCCGGAATCAGCAATGCATTAATCGGGATGGCCCCCGGTCTTCAGGCCGTACAGTCATCCGGCGAATTCGGCAACGATCAAGCAACCATTCTGATACGGGGGATGGCTACGCTCAACGCTGGCGGACGGGCTCCACTCATCTTAGTAGATGGCGTGGAGCGAGACACCTACAACAATTTGGATCCCAATGAAATAGAAAGCATCAATGTATTGAAAGACGCTTCAGCAACCGCAGTATTCGGTGTCCGCGGTGCCAATGGGGTTATTATGATTACAACAAAAAGAGGAGAAATAGGCAGTCCAAAAGTCAATATCACCAGTAATTTGGCCGCCATCCAACCATCTATATTGCCCGATTTGCTAGGCTCTTATGAATATGCGCTGCTTCGCAACGAAGCCGAAGAAAACATGGGACGCACGCCCAGCTTTAGTGAAGAAGACCTCCGGTTGTACCAAACCGGTGAGGATCCCATTTTCCATCCGAGTAAAAACTGGATGAACGAGCTCATCAAACCATTTTCCTTTCAGCAAAACTATAACACCAATATCTCGGGTGGCTCTGAAAAACTCCGCTATTACACATCGTTAGGTTATTTTAGCCAGAGTGGCGGCTACCGCCAACCGGAACAAAGTCTCGGCTTCCCGTTCAAGCATAACTACGATAAGTATAACATCCGGATGAATTTCGATTACGAACCAGTAACCGATTTGTCCATATCCATCCAACTCGGCAATCAAATTACCGATAACTCCATCCCCAATGGCGGAGCGTGGGGGGCATTTGACAAAGCAGCTAATCTCCCCCCCATGACCAGCCCGGGATTTGTGGACGGCAAGTACATCGAACGTCTGAACGGCTTACCTGCAGGCGTTCCCAATTTCAACCCTTGGGGACAGGCAGGACCAACAAGTACAGGCGGGGCATTCGTTACAGACTCCTACTCCAGTACGTTGAATACTAACCTTCAATTGAAGTACGACCTCCACCGCCTGCTGCCGGGCTTATCCGTCCGCGGGATGGGCGCATACGATAGCCATTACCTGAAAAACCATGTGCGCAGTAAATATTTCCCGGCTTATACGATATTGAAAGACGACGCTACACCTGAGGGTTTCATCATGTACCAAAGCACAGAGGACGGCCCGTTTTATAATGTATCCGAATCGATATCTGACAATAACAAATGGCGGAAAATGTATGTCGAAGCAGCTATTGATTACAAACAGTCATTCGGTGGTACCCACAACGTAACCGGACTATTGTTGGGGAATTTCCAACGTGCGTTTTATCCCAACCTACAATACAAGCTGCCCACAGCGTACCTCGGCCTGGTATCCCGGATCACCTACGATTATAAAAACCGTTACCTCACAGAATTAAATATGGGCTACAACGGATCGGAAAACTTCCCAGAAGGCAAGCGCTTCGGTTTCTTCCCGTCGGTATCACTGGGTTGGGTTGCGTCATCGGAAAGCTTCTTCCCCGAGAACGATTGGGTGACCTTCCTCAAAATCAGGGGCTCCTATGGAGAAGTAGGGAACGACAAAATCGGTGGTGAGCGCTACCTCTACCTCAACGGTCCTTACCAACTATACAATGGTGGTTTCCAAGCGGTCGTATTCGGCGAAGCCGGCACTAACATGGCCCGATACAACATGTACCAAGAAGGTAAGCTGGGTAATCCCGATGTCACTTGGGAGCGCGCAAAAAAACTGAACATCGGTGCGGAAATGAAATTTTTCGGTGACCGCGTATCACTAGTAGGGGATTATTTCGAAGAAAAACGCGATAATATCCTCTGGACATTATCTACTGTCCCTGAACTGGTAGCGACCCAATTACCTCCGGCAAACATTGGTAAAGTGGAAAACGCCGGTTATGAAATCGAATTGGGCTTCGACGAACGATCTACCACGGTTAGGTATTGGCTTAAGGGATCTTATGCGTTCGCGCGCAATAAAATCATCTTCCAAGATGAGCCCGAAAGGCAATACGATTGGTTGTGGCGCACGGGCCGGCCCATCAATCAGTACTTCGGCTTGACGTTCGAAGGATTTTACAATACCGTGGAAGAGCTTGAGAACGCGCCCCAATCGCAATGGGCAACAGGAGGATTGCAATTGGGCGACATGAAGTACAAAGACCTGAACGGTGACGATGCAATTACAACCGATGATATGGGCCCGGTAGGCCATTCTAGCTGGCCCGAGATCACCTATACCGTACAAGGCGGTGTCAGTTGGAAAGGGTTTGACTTATCCGTACTATTCCAAGGAACGGACAACGTATCGGTTAGTTTCTCATCTGCTGCTGCTTATCCGTTTACTTCGGATTGGGGGTCGGCCCAGCGGTGGCATACAGAACGTTGGACACCCGAACGTTATGCAAATGGTGAACCGATAACCTTTCCCCGCCTGGAACTTTCGCCCGATCGCCAACACAATTACCAACCTTCTAGTTTTTGGGTACAGGACGCGTCTTACCTACGTCTAAAAAACGTCGAGATGGGCTATCGTTTCACCGCCGATGCGCTCCAGAAAATCGGATTGAGCGCCATCCGCGTGTATGTAAGCGGAAACAACCTGATTACGTGGACGAATATGAAGTATCAGAAAGACCCCGATGCGCGTGAACTTTGGGGCCGGGTATACCCCGCCATGCGCGTATTCAACGGCGGCATTAATTTTCAATTATAACCATCAAAACTTGAACATATGAAACGACTGTGGCTTATTTGCAGCTTGATCGTAACCCTCACCGTGTATTCGTCCTGTGAAAAATACCTGGAAAAACCGGTGAGCAGCGATGTCACGCTGGATGATGTATTTTCATCAAGGGAACGGGCCGAGGAATTCCTTTGGAACGTTTACAGTACGGCGTCTATTTTCGAATTTCCTTTCTATTGGTCCGCGTCGCACAATGGTTTCTACCATTATGGTTCAACCTATACCATTTTGGCTGCGGCATGCGATGAAGCGGATGCGTATGCCAACTACACAGGTGCGGAGGCATTCAATACAGGCAATTGGAGCGCTACGGATATCTATTGGTACGAATTCAGAAGCGAGTATTGCTATAAAGGGATTCGAAACGCCAATATCTTTATTGAGAATATCGATAAAGCCCCGTTCTCCGATCTCGAAAAGGCACAAATGAAAGCCGAAGCCATCTTCCTACGTGCGTTGATGCATTTTGATTTGATGCAGCGGTTGGGTGGGATTGTCATCGTTGATAAAGTGCTGAAGGTATCATCGGCCGAGGACGTTCCCGGCATAAAAGTCCCGCGGAATACGTTCGAAGAGACGGTAAACTTCATCGTGAACAGCTGCAATGAAGCAGCGGCAAGCCTACCCAACAATTATCCCAGCCGGTATCGGGGGCGAATCGTGAAGGGTGCCGCACTGGCGCTCAAAGCGCGGACGCTACTTTATGCGGCGAGCCCTTTATTTAATTCAAACGAGCCATACCAACCCGTTGGAGACCCCCAGTTGCGGGCAATGATTGGGTACACCGATTATGACCCGAATCGCTGGCAACTCGCCGCTGACGCTAGCAAAGCGGTACTGGATTGGGCGGCCAACGAAAGCGGCTGGTGCGAGCTCTATACCGGAATGGATAACCCCGTGGATCGCTACGAAGAGATTTTCATCAACCCCAACGTAAACGAAATCATCTTGGACGCCGGCTTGATGGGCCCCACGACAACCAACTACTTCATCCGGTTCATGACACCTGGCACAGTGGTGTACACGGGCTCAGATCCAGTCAATATCGGTGTCACGTTAAACTTCACCAAATTTTATCAAAAAGCCGATGGCACGGACCAAGTGTGGGATGAAGAAGAAAACACCCCTTACCCGTATGCACAATACCGGCAAAAACTAGACGAACTGGAGCCCCGTTTCCAAGCCTCGGTATTCCACTCGGGCACCGAATGGGCACGGGGCACGGGTGTTACCTACCACTTCTACGAGCAAGAGGGCCGAATGCTCCACCTCTACCATGGCGTGGGTTTCTTGCGGAAATTTGTGAAAGGCGTTTTCAACGGATCGAGCCCGGCCCCTCGGTGGATAACTTTCCGATTGGCCGAGTTCTTCCTTAACTATGCCGAAGCGCTCAACGAGATAAACGGTTCATCAGCCGAAATCGAATGGGCACTGAACAAAATCCGCGAGCGGGTCGACATGCCACCGATTGCCTACACCGACCAAGCCGATATGCGTACAAAGATCCACCGTGAACGGGCGGTCGAACTGGCTTTTGAACAACATCGCTATTTCGACGTGCGCCGTTGGAAGATCGCCGGCGACGAGGGTGTGATGCGTGGTGCAATGTATGGCCTCAAACTAACGGGTGGTGATCATCCGACCTATGAGTTGGAACGGTTCGAAAACCGGGTTTGGGATGATAAGATGTATCTCTACCCCTTCCGGGTCAGCGAAGTCGACATCGGCTATATCAAGCAAAACCCGGGATGGTAGCATACAACTTCAATATTATTTCACAACGACAATTATGAAACTTCCATTCATCAATCAATCGACATATCCCCGTCGCCGTACCACATGGCGCCTTTGGGACAAAATACTCGTTTTGGGTTGCCTTGCACCGCTCGCCGCACTTGCACAACCCGCACAAGAAACGCCACAAGACTCCGCCGTAACCGTTGCCTACGGGTTCCAACACAAAGACCGCGTATCGGCTGCCATAAACCACGTAAGTGGTGCGGAGCTGCGGAAAACACACACGCCCAACCTAACCAACGCGTTGATGGGCCGGTTACCAGGCGTGACCATACTCCACAGTGGCACCGCACCGGGCGAAGATGAACCCAGTGTATATTACCGCGGCCGCCATACCTTCCAGAACAATAGGCACCTGGTCATCGTGGATGGCATTTGGGTCAATGCCAACAGTGCAAGCAATATATCGCCCGACGAGATCGAAAGCGTCTCGATAATGAAGGATGCCGCGGCATTGGCGCAGTTCGGCGTAAAAGGCGCAAACGGCGTCTTGTGGATCACGACCAAGCGCGGCCGGGCAAGCGATCGGGTCAACATCAACTTGAATGCCCGATACGGCAGCCAATTGCCCACGGCAATCCCCCGGATGTCGGGATCCTACGACTTTGCCCGGTTATACAACCTGGCATTGGCTAACGACGGGCTCCCCCCGGCTTACAGCAATTCGCAACTGGAGGGATACCAAAACGGCACCGACCCGTACCGCTACCCCGATGTAAACTGGTATGACGAAGTACTGAAAAGCCAAGCCCCCCTGCAAGACTATTCACTGACATTCGATGGCGGGAATAATACGGCGAAGTATTTCGTGATGCTCGGTTATTTGGATAACAGCGGACTATATAACCACACGGACCAAGAACATAATGCAAACATCAATTATCAGCGGATTAATTTTAGGGCTAATGTGGATTTGAATATCACAAAGGGGTTAACTGCCGAGATTTCCCTGGGCGGAAATGTTCGAGACTGGAAATTCCCTCCGCTGTCTACATCAAATATGTGGCAATATATGGCTACCTACGCCCCGAACCTCTATCCGGTGAGAACACCTGAAGGTCAAATTACCGGAACGGCCGCTTTCCCCTACAATCCCGTGGGTTACCTGCTGGAGGCCGGTTACCAGTCAAGGCACGACCGGAATATCCAATCGCGGGTTCGATTGAAACAACAATTAAACTTCATCACGCCGGGACTCGATGTATTCGGCACTCTCCTATTCGACAACGAATTTAACAACCGATACGACAAAACCCGGCAGTTTGCCTACTACGAGCCCATCGCCACGCCCTCTTCTACGGGTGCCGATTCGGTCTACTTTTTGCAACGTGGGCTCGATACCGACCTGACGGTTTCTACCGGTGGAAACTATGAAAATAACCGAGCCATCTTTCAAATCGGGTCTAATTACAACCGCGAGTTTGGCCCACATCGGGTAGACGGCATGCTCATGTATCAACTGGACAAATACACTGTGCTCGGCAATCCGGCCCCCTTTGCCATGCAAAACCTTTCGGGGCGTCTTACGTACGACTACCTCGGCAAATATGTAGCGGAATTCGGATTCTCCTATAGCGGAACGGAAAACTATCCGCCGGGCAAGCGCATGGGATTTTTCCCAGCACTATCGGCAGCATGGCTTCTACACAAGGAAAACTTCTGGAATAACCAGTCGGCGGTTAACTATCTCAAATTACGTGCTTCTGCCGGGATAGTTGGCAATGATGCCGGTGCTGCGCGGTTCAACTACAACCAGTACTGGGGTACCCAAAGCAGCCAAGGTTATTACTTCGGTACGGGGCTTACTTTTTACAATGCACTGATTCAGCTGGGCATGGCCAACCCCAATATAACCTGGGAGACCGCTTACCTATACGGCATCGGAGCCGATGCCGCATTATTCGACAACAAGCTGAACATTACCGCGGATTTCTTCTATGAAAACCGAACCGATATTCTTGTAAACTCAGCGAATTACACGTCGGCATTAGCAGGTTACAGTGCAGGTGCCATGGAAAACAAAGGACAGGTAATAAATTATGGTACGGAAATCAGTGCCACGTATCGGAATAACACCGGTGCCATAAACTATACCATCGGTGGAGACCTTGCCTTTGCAAGGAACCGTATCAAAGCCTACTATGACGTGCCACGCAAAGAAGCTTACAGTTCCCGCGAAAATCATTCGGTAGGGCAATTTTTTGGGCTAGAGGCTATTGGTTTCTTCCGGGATGAAAGCGATATCGTTGCCAGTCCGGCACAAACATTCTCTATCGTACAACCCGGCGACCTCAAATACAAGGACCAGAACAACGACGGCATTATCGACATTAACGACGAAGTGGCTATCGGGAAACAAAACTATCCCGAGATGACCTTGGCATTGAATGGAGGTATTATATTTCGCGGCTTCAACCTGGATGTATTCCTTCAAGGGATTACCAATCGCAGCGTTTACCTGAACAATTACCTGTTCCGGCCGTTTGTGGACCATGCAAACATCCTTTCGTGGGCGGCCGAGGGCTATTGGACACCCGAAAACCACGCCAGTGCCACGTTTCCTAGGCTGACAACGGAACCAAGTGCCAACAATTACCATCCATCCACGTTTTGGGTAAGAGACGCCAACATCCTCAGGCTGCGCAACGTCGAACTCGGTTATACCTTTTCTAGCGAATTAATACAACGGCTGCGTCTCAGCACCTTAAAACTGTACGTCAGCGGATTGAATTTATTCAGTTGGAGCGACCTTAATGTAGATGTGGATCCAGAAACCTTGAGCGCGGGCTATCCCGTAATGAAAACCTACAGTGCGGGCATCACCGTCAAATTTTAAAAAAGACAACGATATGAAACACGTAACAATAACGATGTCAATACTCCTTCTGCTGGCGGCGACCAGCTGTGAGAAATTCCTCGATAGGGAGATCGAAACCAGCTACAACGAGGATGAAGTGTTCGTCAACTACGACAGGATGAGCCAGGCGGGCTATGGCGTCTACACGTTCCTCTTCAACCGCTTTGGGTTTCACCGTATAAACAACGCGATGCTGGCCTCCGCCTGTGATGAAGCAGATCACGCGAACGCCAGTTCGACCATACACCAGTTCAATAGGGGCACCTGGAACGCGACGGCCAACCCGGAAGACGGCTGGGCATATTTTTACCAAGGTATTCGGCGCGCGAATGTTTTCCTCGACAAATCCATCGATTTTGAACAGATCATCTACCGCGACACACTCGACCCCGACAACAAAAACATGTATGAAACCCAGGTGCGTGACATCAAGTGGTTACGTGCAGAAGTCAGGTTCCTCCGAGCTTTTTACCACTTCGAATTGCTGAAACGATACGGTGGTATTCCGATCATCGAGCATTCGGAATACACCGACGACGAATTGCAACAAACATCCCGAGTTAGTTTCGATGAGTGTGTCGCCCACCTCGTGAACGAGTGCGATGAAACCATACCCGCACTCCGCGACACTTGGGTGGGGTTTGAATCGAACAAGTGGCGCGGACGGGTAACGAAGGGCGCGGCGTATGCTTTGAAAGCTCGACTGCTCCTTTATGCAGCAAGTCCGCTCCATAACCCTACGAACGCCGTAGAAAAATGGCAGGCGGCGGCGGAGGCGGCGCATGACGTAATCGCCTTGAACCAGTACGGGTTGCACGCCAACTACATGCAGTTATTCCGATTGGGAAATGGTGCCGATGGCAATACAGAAGTTATTTTTGCCCAACAGGGGTGGTCGCGGAACGACTTCGAACGGATGAACTACCCCATCGGTTATGACCAAGGCGGCCAGGGAAGCACCTGCCCCACACAAAACATGGTAGATGCCTACGAAATGAAAGCAACCGGTGCCGCAATTGGCGAGCCGGGATCGGGATATGACCCATCCAATCCGTATGCCGGCCGGGACCCTAGGCTAGGCATGACCATACTGACCAACGGCGTCACATTCAAAGGGCGCCCACTTGAGCCATGGATAGGTGGACTCGATGGCTTAGGCAAATTAAAAGGAACGACTACTGGTTATTACCTTCGGAAATTCGTTGACGAAAGCCTCAATCTGGCTCAAAACCAGACTAGTGTACACACTTGGATACTTTTCAGGTATGCTGAAGTGCTGTTAAATTTTGCAGAAGCCATGAACGAAGCATATGGACCGGAGACAACTGCGGGTCTGAGCATGACGGCGAAAGCAGCGGTCGACATGGTACGTAGCCGCCCCGGGGTGGAAATGCCGACGCTCCCCCCTGGCCTCTCGCAAGCGGAAATGAGGCAACGCATCCGCAACGAACGACAGGTAGAACTGGCGTTTGAAGAACATCGTTTTTTTGATGTACGCCGATGGAAAATAGCTGAACAAACGGAGAATCTACCCGCTATGGCGATGCAAATAACGAAAAAGAGCGATAATACTTTTGATTACCTCGTCGTCAAAGCCGAAGACCGGAGATTTGAACCAAACATGTATTTGTACCCGATACCGGAAATTGAAATCCTGAAAAGTAAGGGCGCACTAACACAAAATGAAGGATGGTAACCGTAAATAAATGGAAAAAACCATGAAACGAATCTATACATTGTTAGCAGTAGCTGCGCTATATGCCAGTGCCTGCTCCGAAGCCTTAGTATTTCCCGAACTCGCTACGCCACCCATTCCCGAAGCAACAGATGCGGAGGCTAAACTCTTATGGATTGGCCCTGCTTACAAGGTGGCGTTACATACGGCGCTGGAAGACCCGGAAGGGATAACAACGGTCAGGATAACCAATAAAGTATGGCAGCTTGACACATCGATTACGTTAAACCAACCCCATTCGTACGAACTAATAGACACCTTTTTGGTACCCAAGGACGTGAATCCGACGAAGCATGTCATCGAGCTGACAACAACGAATAGCAAAGGTGGGATAGCCATCATCAAAATCGACGTGTTGGATCTTACGGCCGAAAATCAGATACCCGGCTATGATCCAGACGAACTCCCCCCTATTATTGACGTGACTAAGCCGACACTTACTAAATTCTTGGGTTTCGGAAACGAGCCGATCAGCATCGACGTTGAAGCGACGGTAAGCGATGAAGCCATCGCCACCGTTGAAGTCCGCGTATGGGGCGAGACCGTAAGCGGGCAGCCTGTGCTGATGGAAGAAGTAATCAACTTGGAAGACGAAATTGATCATGTTGAATACCATTACGCTAACACGTTCGAGCTACCTATCGATGAGCCCGGACGCTACCAATATGTGGTGCGGGCACTTGACGTCTCGGGCAACCGCGCTGTAAAAGGCGGCAATATTTCCATCGGTTTCGTCGACCGGCTCTACCTGTCAGACGCCGAAAACGAAGACGAAGTATTAAACCAAGGATACGACCACATGGGAGGGTGCCGCGGTATCGGCACCATCATGTCCATGCAACGCCAAGGGACGAATGTATTTGTCGCTGACATCTACTATCCTAGCCAACCTACCGACAACATTCGCTTCGTGGCATTCTTAGATAACGACAAACCGTTCCTGAATAGTGGTGGCAACCAAGCCCAGATCAATTACTCCCTCACCGGTGAGAATGTCGTGGCGATGACAGCGCTGACACCCGGTAAGTTGACCAGTAATCTTTCGGAAGCGTCGTTCAAACTTCCCGTTTCACAAAGCGGATACTATCGGGTAACCGTCAATATGAGCACGCGAGAAGTACAGGCAACATCTATTTCACCCACCATCAATGCATCCGACCAAGTGAAATACCCGGGTTGGTCGGCCGATACCCCATGGCCTTATATCGCGGTCACCGGTAATACAGTCGACGGAGGCGGTGGCGGATGGACGGAAACGGCTACATCGCCGCAACTCACATTGGAAGAGGGTACACGATATCGGTATTCGGGTACATTCCGTACGAATGGTGGTTCAGCCAATATGAGCTTAAATGCGCCATTAAGCGCCAATGACGACGTATGGGGCAAAGGATGGTTTCGCTTGGAGTCGGCACGGGCAAATATGGTCGACGATTACGGTGACCTCATCACCAAGGTTGCACCAATAGGCCCCAGTACCGGCGGTGCCAATTGGGGTTTTTCGACAGCTCCTGCTGGAACCTATAAAGCAACCTATGACCTTGCGTTGAACAGGTTTCGAATTGTGCGGATAGGTAATTGACAATTTTATGAGAAATCGAATAAATTCAGCTTTTATTTTAATTTTATGCCTTTCAAGTATGGTCATCTGCACGGCAGTTGCAGTGGCCTGCGACAAACCAAAAAATCACCACCAAGAAAAGGAACAAGTAGTCATTACATTGAACATCGATGACGAGGCACAAACCATCCACAGTTTCGGTGCTTCCGATTGTTGGACCACTAAATTTGTGGGAACATGGAGCGATGAATCCAAAAAAAATCAGGTGGCCGACTACCTGTTCAGTACCGACACACTGGACAACGGAAGCCCAAAGGGCATCGGACTGACCCTATGGCGCTTTAATATCGGTGGTGGTAGCTGGGAGCAAGGGGAAGACAGCGGTATTACCGATGAATGGCGCCGCGAGGAATGTTTCCTGAGCAGCGACGGCACGTACAACTGGAACCGGCAGGCTGGTCAACAGTGGTTTTTGCAAGCCGCACGGCAACGAAATGTACCCTATACATTAGGATTTTCACTGACTGCCCCCGTGCAAATGACACGCAACGGAAAGGCTTTCCATGGTGGCCAAACCCCTGACCTTAACATTGAAGAGGGGCGCATGCCTAGCTATGCCGACTTTCTAGCTCAGGTCGCCAAACATTTCGATTTCGATTACTTAAGCCCGATCAACGAGCCACAATGGCGATGGGGTAGCGGCGATAAATCCAGCCAAGAAGGCACACAAGCACTCAATAGCGATGTGGCGGAATTGACAAGACTTCTATCGCCTAGATTAAAAGGGACAGACATCGAGATTGTCGTTGGTGAAGCTGGGCAGTGGGATTACCTATTTAGTAAAAACGAAGATGGCCACGGTAATCAAATCACCGAATTTTTCTCGTCCTCATCATCAAACTACTTGGGCGATGTGCCGCATGTAGCACCCATTATCTCGGGGCACAGCTACTTCTCCACCTGCCCGGTCAACACGTTGATCAACACGCGGCAATTAGTCGCCGAAGAGATAAAACGTGTATCACCTGCATTGGAAGTTTGGCAAACCGAATTTGGCATATTGGGGAACATCTGTGACCGTTATCGTGGAGCGCCTAGGCGAACAGATATCGACTATGGATTATATGTGGCTACAGTCATCCATCACGACCTGTGTATTGCCAACGTAAGCTCGTGGCACTGGTGGTTGGCCGTCAGTCCCTACGATTACAGCGATGCATTGGTCTACATCAACTCATCAACTGGCAATATCAATCCGAGTGCCGTAAAACACGACGGCGAAATATTGGATTCAAAACAATTGTGGGCCTTGGGTAATTATGCACGTTTCATCCGACCCGGCATGGTCCGGATAGGGACGGAAGTGACAGGAATTTACAGTTCGCAAACAGCTGCGGAAAAACTGATGGTTTCGGCTTATAAGGATGTTGACCAAGGAAGAGTGGTCGTTGTCGTGATAAACCCCGAAGGCACTTCTAAAGGGCTGTCTGTCCAAGATGGCGAGGGTAACCCGTTGCTTGCGCACCGTCGATGGAACGCCTACATCACCGATAGGAACCGTAACCTTGAAAAGGCAACTGTAGACGTCGATGGATGGGTAGTGCCTCCATATTCGATTACGACATTGGTGACTTTTTGAATCTAAATATATTTGCAGAATCCATACCTTTTTTCATGAACAAAAAAACAAGTTTTCTTTCCATAGGCTTCCTTACGCTACTCACAACCGTTCTTCATGCCCAGTCGCAACAAGTGGGCAGTAAACATGCGTCAATGCCGATCTCGCTGCACGGTATCTGGAACTTCAAACTCGATCCATTCGACACGGGCGTTAATAGCAACGGCGTCCAATTGCTCCCTCAATTACCAGAAACCATTATGCTACCGGGCTCTACTGATGAAGGGGGGAAAGGCATAAGGACTCAAGGCATGACATCCATTCGGCTAACGCGTGCTTTTGAGTATAAAGGAGCCGCTTGGTATGAAAAAGAAATCTATATTCCGTCCAAATGGCAAGGTAAAGTCGTCAAGCTATTTCTCGAGCGAGCCCATTGGGAGACTCAAGTATGGGTAAACGGCCGCAATGTGGGCCGGAGGGAGAGCCTCTCGGTGCCGCACCTTTACGATATCACTGCCCAAGCAAAACCAGGCACGAAAAACAAAATCCGAATACGCGTCGATAATCAATCGATATACAATCTCGAATACGCACATGCAGTTAGCGCAGAAACTCAAACCAATTGGAACGGCATCATTGGTGATATGCACATCCAAGCCTTTGACAAAGTGCATATTGAAGATGTACAGGTATACCCCGATGGAGCAACCAAAACAGCCAACGTAAAGCTAAGCATCCGAAATGCAACGGGTAACGCGGTAACTGGTACACTTCATTTTTCGGGTCACACCACGAACAATGCACAACCATTGAATATCCCTCGGAAAGACACGCATTTCAGCAGCAAGGATTCAGTTATTATCGTCGAGACCGAGCTTCCCTTAGGGCCGGAAATCCAACGCTGGGATGAATTCAATCCCTATAAATACCAGTTACTAGTCGGTCTAACGGCCAGAGACGATTCGGCCAACTACAGCGATATGCAGGAGGCGACATTTGGCGTTCGCGAACTAAGTACACAGGGCACTCAATTCCTGTTTAATGGGCGGCCGACATTCATTCGGGCAACCGTCAACTGTGCCGAATTTCCATTGACTGGCTATCCGCCCACCGATGTAGAGGAGTGGCTACGGATACTGGGTACATGCAAAGCATACGGACTGAACGGGATGCGTTTCCATACATGGTGTCCGCCGAGAGCGGCATTTGAAGCGGCAGATCAATTGGGCATGTACCTCCAAGTAGAGAATCCAGATTGGCGGTTTACAGTAGGTAAGGATACGGCCGTAAACCGCTTCATGAAGGAAGAGGCGGAAAGAATCTTAGCAATGTACGGCAATCACCCTTCCTTTGTGATGTTCTGCGAAGGCAACGAAATGGTGGGACCGACGGTCAGGGAGTTCTTGAGCAGCCAAGTCTCGCATTGGGAAGAAATAGACCCTCGGCGCCTTTATACAGGAAGCGCGGCTTATCCGCAAGTACCCGAAAGCCAATACCATGTGCTCTACGGTGCGCGGCCACACAGGTGGAAGGAAGGCCTTAAAAGCCGCTTCAACGTGGCCCCGCTAAACACGCAGTATGATTATTCCGACTATGTGACCAAATACGATGTGCCTATCATTACTCATGAAGTTGGGCAATGGTGCGTGTACCCCAATTTTGATGAAATCGCCAAATATAAAGGGGTACTCAAACCCTATAACTATGAATTGTTCAGGGAGTTGCTCCGCGACCGGAACATGCTGGACCAAGCCGAGCAGTTCACGATGGCCTCTGGCAAGTTTCATGTCATTCTCAAAAAAGAAGAAGTCGAATCTTATTTGCGTACGCCCGGGTTCGGTGGATATCACATGCTGCAACTCAATGATTTCCCAGGGCAAGGTACGGCACCTGTCGGCGTGGTCGACATCTTCTGGGACCCGAAGCCTTATGTAACAGCGGAAGAGTTCAGCACATTCCAAGCTGCCCATGTACCGTTACTTCGCACGGAATCATTCACCTGGACCAATGACCAGACTTTTACAGCGCAGGTCCAATTTGCTAACTTCGGCGAAACAGACCTTGTGGACGCGATGGTACAATGGACACTGAATTATCCCGACGGCACCCCCTATGCAAAGGGTAATTTCCCACGTACAAGTATACCGATTGGCAGTCCGAATGACATTGGGGAACTTGCCATTCCGCTGAATGGGGTTGACCGCGCTGTCCGATTACAGCTACATGTGCAAGTCGAAGGCGCCGATTATCGAAACCAGTGGAATATTTGGGTATACCCCAAACAATTGGACGATGTGAGCCATCAATCCTTCCGGATTGCGTACACATGGGATAAAAAAACAAAAGCGTACCTAAAGAAAGGTGAAACGGTACTCCTATTGGCTGATACTGCCGCTATCGCTGGCAATGCCGATCCCGTGTTCTCCGGTATATCGTGGAATACCGTATGGTCGGGTATGCCGCCCAACCTGTTAGGTATACTGTGTAATCCGATGCACCCCGCGTTGACCCACTTCCCTACCGAACAACATTCCAATTGGCAATGGTGGGACGCAGTACGGCACTCGAAACCCATGCTGTTGGACCATACGCCCTTTGGATTCAAGCCTATCGTGCAAATGATTCCCGATTGGAACAATCCACGGAAAATCGGGCTTATATTCGAGGCAAAAGTGGGCAATGGCAACCTGGTTGTGAGTGCAGTAGATCTAGTCAATAACCTCGATCAGCGGCCCGTAGCGCGGCAACTACTGCATAGTTTAGAGCGCTATGTAGCAAGTGGTGCGTGTACGCCTACAGACGAATTGACCGTGGATATGATTGACCAACTATTTAATTAAAAACATGTTTACTATCGTATACAGAATCACACTGCTACACATCTTGCTGCTTCCATCATTGACTGCACGCTCACAAGCTGACCCAACGGTATATTTAACCGATATCAAAACACAGTTGATGGTGAAATGGCCTCATAATCGTACCATTAATCTGGTGTTCCACGGCCATTCGGTACCTACAGGATACTTCAACACACCAAATGTTCGAACATTAGATGCATATCCCCATCAATTACTTGAGCAGTTGAAGAAAAAATACCCCTATGCAGTCATCAACACCATAACGACGTCAATTGGTGGTGAGAACGCCGAACAAGGAGCTAGACGATTCACCAAGGACGTGTTGGTGCATAAACCCGATGTTTTATTCATAGATTATGCATTAAATGACCGTCAGATTGGGTTAACGCGTGCGAGGAAAGCAACCGAAAAAATGGTAAAAAAAGCAGTCAAGAGGGGCATCAAGGTGATTTTATTGACGCCTTCGCCTGATTTGGCCACTAATTGGACGCACCCAGGCAATGAACTAGCAGCCCACAGGATCCAACTTATTGAACTTGCTACCACCTATGGAGTTGGTATTATCGATATTTATGGCAGCTTTAAGGACATGGCCGAAAATCACATAGATGTCAAAGGGTATATGGCTCAATCCAACCACCCCAACCGGGAAGGGCATCGCATCATTGCCCAAGCGCTCCTTGAATTTTTTGAATAGTTTAATTTATATTTATACTCAAGCCGATCAATATGTTTAATCTGAAATCCACACTGCTCATTTGCCTTACCTGCCACGTAATGGTCAATAATATACATGCACAGCCCTGTATCAAACAAACATTGAAGCCCGATCAACGGCTGCTCCATCAAATTGAAGGGTACCTCGACGAGTCCGTAACACAGTACAAATACCTGATGGAACTATTGCCTGATGGACAATTACCGCGGACTTATGAAAACGGACAACTGCTCACCACCAGCCCTTATGGGTGGGTAAGTGGCTTTTACCCCGGCACCCTATTGTATTTATATGAATTCGCTGCCGACAGCACATTATTGAATGAGATACATAAGTACCTAAACGTACTTGAGCCATTGCAAATGGTGACGAATCACCACGATCTGGGTTTCATGATGTATTGTAGCTTCGGCAACGCCTATCGTTTATTCCACGAGCCCCGGCACCGAGATATACTGGCCCAGTCGGCCCAGTCGTTAGCCAGTAGGTTCTACCCTTCAGTCGGCTCCATCAAATCGTGGGAGAAAGTGAAATCGCTCGATGGGACACATACATTGGAATTTCCGGTGATTATTGATAACATGATGAACCTGGAGCTGCTGTTTTTTGCATCGAAGATTACCAATGACCCCCGCTTCCGCGAAATCGCAATATCCCATGCCGAAAACACGATACGTGACCACCTCCGACCGGATTACAGCAGTTACCATGTGGTTAACTATGACGTAGCGACGGGAAAGGTACTAAGCCGGGAGACACAGCAAGGTTATGCGCACAACTCGGCGTGGTCGCGCGGGCAAGCGTGGGGTATTTATGGTTTCACTATGACCTACCGCGAAACCGCGAAGAAGAAATACTTAAAAGTGGCACAAAAAATGGCAGACTATTTCATTAACCACGAAAATCTGCCCGAAGACAAAATTCCGTATTGGGATTTCCACGCCGAGCAACCTGGATACACACCGCCTCAGGGCTACAATCCGGGCCAGTATGAAGCGGTGCCGCGCGACGCGTCTGCGGCTGCGATCGTGGCTTCCGCGCTGATCGAACTCGCCTCATATGTCGATAAAAAAACGAGCAAAAAATACCTCGGCACCGCTGAGCAAATATTGCAATCCCTATCCGCTCCATCTTACCGGGCTGCGGCCGGTACCAACGGAGGCTTCTTATTGCAGCACAGCTCGGGGGGAGTACCAGGCAATATCGAAGTAGACGTACCGCTCAGCTATGCAGATTACTATTATGTAGAAGCCCTGATGCGGTATCGGAAACTTGGAAATAAACGAAAAATTGACCAATAATTGTAGGGAGGAACCGTGATGAAAATAGCGATGATTATCGCATTCCAGGTGCTTCTGCACCTTACCGTTTCAGCGCAAGCCGACCTGCTGTTAAATCGCTACCATGACTTTCTGTTGCGGACAGCCAAAACACCACCCATAGAGACAGCCGATTGGGCCCACACATTGCTTCCAACCGGACGATGGCCAGACATCGATTATAACAATGCCGATCTATCAAAATGGAAAGCGCCGCAACACTTGCAACGGTTGGTCAATATGGCGTTATTGTGGACCGATTCGACTTCTGCGCAATTCCATGATGAGAAACTGTGGACCGCCATCAATAGTGCGCTCGATCACTGGCTGGTCCATAGGTACCAAAGTGCTAACTGGTGGTTCAATGAAATTGGGATACCCCAATACATGCGCGATATCATCATCTTACTCCGCCAGGACCTCACGCCCGACCGACTCGAACAGTCGCTTGAGGTGATGGCGCAATTGCGGGTTCACGACGATTATCTCGCCGGCAACCTCGTATGGTGTGCAGACTTGGGACTCCATTACGGTGCGTTAACCGGTGATGAACAACTGATGAGGCACTGCCGTAACTTGATTGTTAATGAAATTAATATCACCGATAGTGAGGGAATATGGCCAGACTATAGTTTTCAACAGCACGGCCGGCGATTGCAAATGTACCAATATGGGAAAGCATTCCTTTGGGAAAGCGTCCGTATTGCATGGCAATGCCGCGATACGCCCTTAGCATTCCCCAAAGTGAAAATAGATATCTTAACGGACTTCATCGTCGAGGGCTGGCAATGGATGGCTAGAGGTATACATACGGTTCCCGGCACCATGGACCGGTCAGCTTCCCGCATGGGCGAGTTGCGCAGTGTCGACCTCCGCCCACTCATTCCTTTCGCTATGGAGTTAGCGCCTGACCGGGCCACTGCATTTATGCAACTGGAGTCGATACAAGACGGCCATGGCGCACTCAAGGGTTACCGGCATTACCCCTACGCCGATTTCACAGCATTCCATCGGCCAGGGTTCAGCTTTTTCCTCAAAACCATATCCGATCGTACACTTCCTACGGAATCTATAAACAAAGAAAACTTGCTAGGCAAACTCCTGCACAGTGGCGATGCCTACCTCATCCGAAACGGCGAAGAGTACTTTGACCTCCTTCCCCTTTGGGACTGGACGGCGTTACCGGGTGTGACCGCGTTTCGGGATGCGCATGCGGTCTCGCGTAAACCGTTCGTTGGCAGTGTGGATGATGGCACCTCCGGCTTTTCAGCAATGGATTATATGCTTCAAGATGAGAGTGGCACGCAAACGCTTGCCGCCCGCAAAATATGGGCATGTCATGACGATTTGATCGTTTGCCTAATCTCGGGCCTCACTGGCGAAAATATCGAAGGAGAAGTTTATACCGCACTGGACCAATGCCGTTGGCAGGATGACGTTACGGTAAACCGACCAGGGAACATCGTGAAAGCGGGCATCCACTCCCTCCACCACGTCAACTGGATACACCATGCCGGTTTTGCTTACATTCCATTATATCCGTCAGATTTCCAATTAAAGCTGCTCGAAGTCGCCGGCAAATGGACCACCATCAATAACGGGGGGAGTGAGGACGAATTGAATGACCGCATCTTCCTACCTATTATGCACCATAGCAAGCCGGATCGCTCGGTAGCAGGTTATGTGCTGGCGTTGGCCGAAACCCCCAAGCGGGCTGCACGACTAGCAAAAAAGTCCCGGTGGAAAATACTTAAAAACACAGCAGATTGCCAAGCTGTCCAATTTGCCGATAAAACGGTCATGGCTGCGTTCTATCGCTCAGGAAAACTTGAAATCGGGAAACGGGGATATATTGAAGTAAACCAACCGTGCTTGGTGATGATGCATGGCAACGAACTGAATATCAGCGACCCGTCGCACAAAGGAATGCAAGTTGAAATCAACATCAACGGGTCGAAAACTACCATAGCTATGCCAGCGGATGGTATGGCAACCCGTTACGCTATAAAATGAACGGCGTGCAACTATCATAAAATTGTCTAGGCATTTCCAAAGAATAGCTATTTTATGAAATCGTGCAAAGACTAATTTTGGAAGATAGAAACATACGTGTATAAAACCATGGCGACAGACAGCTTCTCACAACGTGCGCAAGTAAACAACGGCTACATCCTTGGCATTTCATTCATCTCGGCCCTCGGTGGTTACCTTTTTGGTTTCGACTTTGCGGTAATCTCCGGCGCGCTTCCATTCCTTCGCACCGCTTTTGATCTCAACGCATGGTGGGAAGGTTTCCTTACCGGGTCATTGGCATTGGGGTGCATTGTCGGCTGCTTGGCTGCGGGATCGCTCGCCGATAAGTACGGCCGGAGGCCGGGGTTGTTGCTGGCAGCGTTTATTTTTGCCGTATCATCGTTGGGGATGGCTTTCTCGGATAGCTTGACCAGCTTTATCTGCATGCGGTTTGCCGCTGGTATTGGGGTAGGCATGGCATCCATCCTTAGTCCGCTTTACATCGCGGAAATATCACCAGCCTCGGTACGGGGACGTAATGTAGCGATAAACCAATTGACCATTGTTATTGGAATTTTGATAACCAACCTGGTGAATTACTACCTCGCTGACAGTGGCCCGGCTGCATGGCGATGGATGTTCGGTTTGGGCGCGGCACCTGCCCTATTGTTTTTAATCGGCGTACTGTGGCTCCCGGAAAGCCCACGATGGCTGGTAACGGTTGGTAAAATCAAGCAAGCCGAGGGAATTCTAAGTAAAATAGGGAATGCTACATTTGCGAAAAACACGATTAACGATGTCCGTACCTCGCTCGAAGGTACCGCAAAACCTTCTTATCGAGCCGTATTCGCCAAGGCGGTACGTCCGGCGGTGGTCATCGGAATTACCTTGGCGGTCTTTCAACAACTGTGCGGAATCAATGTGGTTTTTAATTATACCTCCACCATATTCAAATCCGTCGGCGCCAGCCTCGACCGGCAACTGCTCGAAACGGTAGCCATTGGTTTAGTCAACCTCATCTTTACGGTTGTCGCTATGTGGCAGGTAGATAAGCTAGGCCGCAAACCACTGATGTTGATTGGGTCACTTGGCCTATCAATCGCCTATGTTATTCTCGCGATGTTGCTCAGCAATCAAGCCGCCGCCGGCTGGATCTCTGTATTTGTCTTGTTAGCCATTGCCCTCTACGCCACTTCGCTGGCACCGGTCACCTGGGTGGTCATCAGTGAGATTTTCCCCAACCGGATACGCGGGGTTGCCTCTTCCGTGGCGATTGTGTCGCTATGGGCCGCTTATTTCGTACTGGTCTTCACTTTCCCGATATTGGCAGAAAAGCTAGGCACCTATGGACCGTTCTATCTCTACGCCGGCATTTGCCTTGCAGGATTTTTCTTCGTCAAGGTAAAGGTCCGGGAAACCAAAGGGCAGACATTGGAAGAGCTTGAACAACAGCTTACCAAACAATAGCCTATTGGATTGGACATAAGTAGTAACTCCATATAACAGAACATGTTTCGTGATACGCAACGCCTCCTTTCCTTTTTATTGCTGGTGAGCATTCAGGCAACCGCACAAGAATATACTACGCGACCGACCATCCGGCTCGAAGGCCAATGGGTATGCCGTATAGACACCGCCGGGGTTGGCGTTGACCAAAATTGGCAAGACAGTACATTCGGGGAAAAAGTGAACCTCCCAGGCACGCTTGAAAGCAACGGCAAGGGCCGATATGTAACCAAAGGTGTAACCAACCATCTCAGCCAAACCTATACATACATTGGTGCCGCTTGGTTTCAAAAAGAGATCGATATCCCCGCTTCTTGGTCGGGCAAGGAAATCACCCTATTCTTGGAACGCACAAAGGTTGCAGAGGTTTGGGTAGACCGAAATCGTATCGGAAAAAGCACGTTACTTTCTGCACCCCACACCTATTCGATCGGCCAGCTTAAACCGGGAAAACACCGTTTGACAATCCGGGTAGACAACTCGCCGCACCTCGTGTCGGTAGGCGGCTCCCATGCCCTTAGTGAACATACCCAGACCAACTGGAATGGGATAATCGGTCGCATGCACCTCGAAGCCGCCGGTTCTTTACGGATAACATCCGTAAAGACCATGCCCGACGTGTCTGACAAATCAGTGCATGTAACGTTACAGCTGAACCTACCGGCCACGAACGATGGTCAAATTCATGTGGAATTGCAGGCGTCTTCGTATAACTCGCTGACTCACCATTCTCCAGCACCCGTACGATACAATGAGACTGCAAGTAACCGTGATACGACATACGCATTTACATTGCCCTTGGGCGATGATGCGCTTCTTTGGAGCGAATACACACCTGCGTTGTACCGGCTGTCGATACGATTACGCGACGGTCAGAATAACGAGGATACGGCGGTAACATCGTTCGGGTTACGCGAATTTGGGGCAAGGGGCAATCACTTCACCATTAACGGAGTGACGACTTTCCTTCGTGGTAAAAATGATGTTTGCATTTTTCCTTTGACAGGCTATCCCCCTATGGAGACTTCCGAATGGCAAAGATTATATCGCATCGCCAAGCAATACGGCATAAACCACTACCGATTCCATTCGTACACACCACCTAAAGCCGCATTTGACGCTGCCGATTTAGAAGGTGTATACCTCCAACCGGAGTTGCCTAACTGGGCCAATTTCACCCAACAAGACACCTTTCACACGGATTTCCAACGCCGGGAAGGGATAGCGATTCTAGATGCTTATGGGAACCACCCGTCTTTCGTGATGTTCTCACTCGGCAACGAAATGACGGGCGACACCGCCATTTTTACCCAGTTGGTGGATGACTTAAGGAGCCATGATAATCGGAGGCTCTACGCTTGGGGCACGAATGCTTTCTATACGGATCCCAGACCCGGGCCAACTGACGATTTCTGGGCGACGATGCGTACCGGTAAAGAATCACCATCACGTCAGTTTGACGTTCGGGGTTCGTTTGCCACTACCGAAGATGTGGGAAGTGGCATAATCAACGACTCATTCCCTTCAACGCAACGTAATTTCTCATCTGCCCTAACCGGGGTCGGCCTACCCGTGGTGAGCCACGAAATCGGACAATACCAGATTTACCCCGACTACACTGAAATACCCAAATATACCGGCGTATTGCGCCCGCTGAACTTCGTGGAGTTCCAAAAAAGACTAGAAGCCGGGGGAATGGGCGACCAAGCGCATGATTTTTTTCGGGCTTCTGGTAAACTGGTCTCACTACTTTACCGCGAAGAAATAGAAATGGCCCTGCGGACACCGCAGTTGGCGGGGTTTCAGCTGCTCGACCTCCAGGATTTCCCAGGTCAGGGCACTGCACTGGTCGGTATACTCAACGCCTTTATGGAAAATAAAGGTCTGATTACGCCAGAAGCATTCCGGCAATTCAACAATGATGTCGTGGTTCAATTGCTTATGGATAAATATGTGTGGACCACCGACGAAACATTTATTGGCTCCGCGCAACTGATCAATTATAGCCCACACGCGGTTACCGGCAAACGACTAGTTTGGTCGGTCTCTCATACGGCCCGCAATGGAGAGGTTACCTCGGGAGAAATGGCTATTGAGCAGGCACCGGCCGGGCAAATCAATCCGATCGGCCAGATCACTTTTCCATTCAAGGACATTAAAAAACCAACCCAATTGCGGCTGGTGCTCGAAATCCCCACAACCACGTATAGGGCTGTGTACGATGTATGGGTGTATCCGCACCAAACGGAAGTCCGTATCCCCTGCAATGTGACGGTGGCTACAACTTGGGACGACACCCTCATCAGACGGCTGCAGGATGGCGAGCGGGTAGTACTCTTCCCGCCGCACGAACCATTTGAAGACCGTACGGTGCCGCCGCAATTCATCAGTGATTTCTGGAATTGGCAGGTATTCAAGAAAGGAGCGGAGGCCGCAGGGCGCCCACCATCAGCTGGAACATTGGGCCTCCTTACCGATCCCGAGCACCCACTGTTTGAAACGTTCCCGACCGATTCGCATACCAATTGGCAGTGGTGGTCGATTACCAAGAATGCGCGGCCCTTCATTCTGGACGCCACTCCCGCCGATTATCGGCCTATTGTACAGGTGATCGATAATATCGACCGCAACCATAAGCTCGGTATGATATTCGAGTTCCGTGTTGGCAATGGCCGGCTCTTAGTATGTATGGCCGACTTACCCAACATGTTGCATCGGCCGGAAGCCCGGCAATTATACCGTAGCATATTGGGATACGTGTCCTCTTCAGCGTTTAAGCCGCAGACCTCATTATCCAAAATACAATCGAATCAACTTTTCCCGTCTCATAAACATGAAAACTAGCAGTAATCGCATGAGAATTATTCTTTTAACCGTATTGCTTTCCTCGGGGATTTTTGCCCGTGCACAGGAAAAACTATCGTTACAAGGCACTTGGCACGTCAAACTCGACCCTAAGGATACGGGCCTACAAGCCGCGTGGTTTCACGAATCATTTACTACACCGATTTCCTTACCCGGCACATTGGACGCTGCCGGGATGGGCGACCCGAGCCCGCTCCGTACGGATGAACTGACTCGGGATGTATTGTTACAACTCACACGGAAACATCGTTACGTGGGTGCCGCTTGGTATTCCAAAGAAGTTGTTATTCCAGCCGACTGGAAGGATAAATACATCGAATTATTCCTCGAACGGGTAATCTGGAACACGCGTGTATGGGTAGACGGCAAGGAAGCCGGCAAGGGTGAAAGCCTCATTGCACCTCATCGGTTCGACCTCAGTACGCTCCTCTCCCCCGGCAAACATCGGATCGTGATTCGCATAGACAACCGCAAACAATACGACATCTCGTACAAAGATATGGCACATGCGTATACCGATGGTACACAGATTATCTGGAACGGCGTGATCGGCAAAGTGGAACTGACTGCAAAAAATCAATTGCACATCCAACACGTACGCACCGAACCCCATGTAAGGGATAAATCCGTAACGGTGTCCACCACCTTGCGCAACCGGCAGAAAAAAGCTCGCAAAGGCCGATTACAAGTGGAAATCACCGATAACACAGGTCGGGTAATCGTATCCAGAACCGAAAGAACACGCGTAACTCCCGGTGAATCAAGACAATCGATGAAACTATCCCTAGGCGATGATGCCCAATTATGGGATGAGTTCAACCATACCACTTACACGGTAAATGCCCGTTTCGATGCATCGGGAGCGACATCGACCGACAGGTATACGACGTCCTTCGGCTTACGGGAAATCACCGCCAAAAACGAGGCCATCTACATCAATGGGCAGCAGGTTTTCTTCCGCGGTACCCTGGAATGCAACATCTTCCCGCTCACCGGCCACCCTCCTATGGATAAATCAGGTTGGTATAAGGTATTTCAAACGGCTAAGCAATACGGCCTTAACCACATCCGTTTCCATTCGTGGTGCCCTCCGAAAGCCGCATTCGAAGCAGCCGACGAATTAGGTGTATACTTACAGGTGGAACTCCCTCTTTGGAGCCTTGTAGTGGGTGAAGATGAAAGTACATGCCGTTTTCTGGAAGAGGAAGCCATACGCATCAGTGAAGAATACGGCAATCACCCCTCATTCTGCTTATGGGCATTGGGCAACGAATTGCAAGGTGACTTCGAGTGGATGAATCAACTGCGGGACCGCTTGAAAGCCATGGACAGCCGACCGCTGTATACCACCACAACGTTCACCTTCCAGAAGGGACATGGCACCCAGCCTGAACCGGGAGACGAATTTTTCATCACCCAATATACAGATAAGGGCTGGGTAAGGGGCCAGGGCATCTTCAACTCATACCCACCTAATTTTTCGACCGATTACTCCAAGGCTATCGATAGTCTCTCCGTTCCGCTGATTACGCATGAAATAGGCCAATACGCTGTGTACCCCAATCCCGAAGAAATCAAGAAGTACACAGGAGTGCTCGATCCGCTCAACTTCAAAGCCATCCGCCACGATCTTCAAAAAAAGGATCTGCTCCATCTCGCCCCATCGTTTACGCTGGCAAGTGGCAAGTTCTCAGCTAACCTGTATAAGGAAGAAATCGAAAGGGCACTGAAAACCAAAGGGATCAGCGGGTTTCAGCTGCTGGATCTCCATGATTTCCCGGGGCAAGGTACGGCTTTGGTGGGCATACTGGACGCATTCTGGGATAGCAAGGGGTTGGTTACGGCCGAAGAACACTATAACTATTCAGGGCCGGTAGTGCCGCTGATCCGCTTCCCAAAAGCCACTTACACCCAGGGCGAACGGTTTGAGGCGACTGCCGAGATTGCTAACTTCAGTGGGGGCTCGCTTGCCGATAGCTCGCCCGAATGGTGCGTTAAGGACGAAAACGGCGACGTACTTTTCTCTGGCAAACTCCCTACACAAGATATTCCCACCGGAAACGGGATTTCGTTGGGGAGCTTTGGTTTCGACCTCGGAACCGTCACGACAGCCAAGGCACTTACTATTGAGTTGGGATTGAAGAGCACCGGGTACACCAATCATTGGACGATATGGGTGTACCCCGAAAACGTGCCGACAGAAACCGGCGACGCTATATTTACCCGCTCAGTTAACGATGCGCTCCAATACCTCGACCAAGGGAAAAAAGTACTGCTCAACCCCGACACGGCCAACATACGCGGTGTAGAAGGACGTTTTGCACCCGTATTTTGGAGCCCTGTGCACTTCCCAGACCAACCTGGCACCATGGGTATATTATGCGACCCGCGACATCCCGCATTAAACGCCTTCCCTACGGATGCGTATAGCAACTGGCAGTGGTGGGATTTGATTACACGCTCCAAAACCATGGTTATCGACTCGCTTCCTCCATTGGAACCCGTGGTAAGGGTCATCGACAACTTCTTCAAAAACCGCAAGATGGCCAACATTATCGAGGCCAGGGTGGGGAAAGGCAGCCTCGTGCTGGTGTCGGTGGATATTGCCAACGACCTTGAAAAGCGACCCGCGGCACGCCAGCTCCGCCATAGCCTGCTACGGTACATGAATAGCAAGGCTTTTACACCGGAGACGACACTGACAAGTACAGATCTTGACTATTTGGTAAAATAATATTACCTAGGATGACAACGAAGCGCAACATATTTTTGTGGGTACTCCCTTTTTTGCTCACCTACACGGTCCAAAATCCATTGTTTGCACAGCAACGCCATGCAGTCAAAACAAAGCATAGTCTTGTTAAAATTGCAAAAAAAAGCTTAGCTGAATCCGCTGCACAGTACCGATTGTTGAAAACGCAATTGCCACTAGATCGATTCCCGGTAACCTACTATGCTGGTGAGCAACGGCTGATAACCAGTGGCTCAGAACCATGGGTAGGCGGATTCTATCCCGGTGCCCTTCTGTATGTCTACGAGCATAGCCATGATACGGTACTTTACCGTGAGGCACTTCGAAAGCTGGCGGTCTTGGAAAAGGAGCAATACAACACAACAACGCATGACTTAGGTTTCATGATGTACTGTTCATTCGGCAATGCCCATCGTATTGATCCGAAACCTGCTTATATCGACGTCTTAATCAACAGTGCCAAGTCATTGGCCTCAAGGTTCGATGAAAAGGTTGGTTGTATCCGATCTTGGGACTCGGATACCGCTCGTTTTATGGTAATTATTGACAATATGGTCAATTTGGAATTGCTATTTGCAGCAACACGATTCACCGGAGACTCAACTTTTTATAACATAGCCATAACGCACGCAAATACCACCATGCGTGAACACTACCGGCCTGATTACAGTTCACACCACTTAGTTATCTATAATCCCTCAACTGGAAAGCCGATGAAAAAACAAACCGTACAAGGCGCATCTGACTCATCCGCATGGGCTCGGGGCCAAGCGTGGGGATTATACGGATTCACACTGATGTACCGGGAAACTGGCGATACCAGGTACCTGGAACACGCGAACCATATTGCACAGTTTATCCTGAATCATCCGAACCTCCCATCGGACCACATCCCGTATTGGGATTTTAATGCCACGGACATCCCCAACGCGCCGCGGGACGCCTCGGCGGCAGCGGTTGTATGCTCCGCATTGTTGGAATTGGCCGCATACGTGGCCCCTAAGCAACGCCGGCAATATGCCAAAGCTGCGGAAACGATGCTCGAGTCCTTATCTTCCCCGACATATCGGGCAACTGTCGGGACCAATGGTGGATTTGTACTTAAACACGGTGTGGGCAACTACCCGCGAAATGCCGATATTGATGTACCATTGATTTATGCCGACTATTATTATATCGAGGCATTGCATCGGTATATAAAAATGGGTGAACCCCAAGGCTGATAATCGATTGCCAAGGATGGATATAATTGATAGCATCATTTTCGACATGGACGGCACGTTGTGGAATGCCCTTGAGATTTATACCGAAGCATGGAACAGAAGCTTGCGAGAAAACGGCGTTCAACGGATACTTACTGCCCCAGAAATCGCCGACATGACCGGGTGGGAGAAAAAAGATATCCTGAGCCATCTGTTGCCCTATCATCCCGAGGCCATCCATAACAAGGTAGACCAACTCGTTGCCGAATATTCAACTTCATTGATCCCTGCCATGAAAGGGCAACTCTATCCGGGCGTTGATGCTGGCCTTTCACGGTTGTCGGAAAGATATCCCCTGTTCATTTTAAGCAATTGTGACGCTGGGGTAATTGATCTATTCATGGATGCGACAGGAATACGTTCGCTTATCGTTGATTACGTAGCCCACGGTGAGACTGGGTTTTCGAAGCATGAGAATATGCGGCGTCTGATGGATATGCATCGCTTACATTCGCCAATATATGTCGGAGATACCCACCGTGACAGCGAAGAAAGCGAAAAAGCAGGCATCCCCTTCATCTTCCTCACATACGGATTCGGTCAATCCACGAAATACCACAAAAAATTCGACTCATTCGAGGAGTTCTCGACTTATTATTCATCATTGTGATCATAATCGACAGTGATTAGCTTTCGCCGGTGGGCCGTTTGTAGTTACCCCTGTATTTAGTGGGCGACAACCCCATCATTTTCTTAAATAGTCTTGAAAAATAATAAGGATCATCAATTCCCAGGTCTACACAAATCTCTTTGATACTCATATCCGTAAAATAGAGGTATTGACACGATTTATGGATTTTGAGCTGATTAAAGTATTGAATGGGCGACCTGCCGGTTTTGCGTTTGAATAAATCTGCATAGTGCGATACTGAGATATTTTGTTGGAAAGCAAATTCCTTCAGTGAGTAATTTGCATGCAAATTATTTTTCATAAAGGTAATGGACTCGGAGATATGATCGCTTCCATAATAAGAAGGAAACATTTCCTCATGATATATAAATGATGATAGGAACTGTGTCAACATAGAATTAACCAGCTCTAAACTTCGCATATCGAAGCTTTTCTCCAGAATATCAAAAAGCTGATCAAACAAGGAAATCCGATACTCGTCATAGGGAATTGGAAATACTTTGGCCGGTTCATTGCCTACATGGCGTTTATAAAGCAACTCGCTATGGAGCCCCTCAAAATGAACCCAATAAATGCTCCAGGGGTCGTTGGGAGACGATTGGTAGTGGTGTGGGAGATCTCGTGGGATAATGAAATAATGATTTGGTGACAACCGGAATTCCTTGTTTCCTATACGAATCACACCGTTACCTTCGACGCAATACAGCATAATGTATTGCGGACATCCCAATTTGCGCTCCCGGTCGTGGAAGCTTGCCCTCGGGTAAAACCCCACCGCAGTGAGATGTAATTTATTGGTCAGCGGATTTTTCAACACCTGTTCGTGCACTTTCGGAGGCAGCACAATCATTTTCTGGCCCAAGAATCCTTCCTTGATTTTCTTTGTCTGTGCGCTTGATTCTACCATATATCTTAATGTTTTATTAATTAGGTCATCCGCGCGCCGTGTCACCGGTGACAAAAACATTTTATTCATGGGCCACGACTTAAAATGCGCAGTTTTTCCGCGAGCCGTTAAAAATACAATATTTTTCACTAACGGCTCGTGGGACTTTTAGATTGCCACTTTGTTTATCAATCATCGTGAAAAAGTCTATCATTTTCACATATTCATCCATTTTGTAGTTGCATGGGCAATCGTATGTTTGACATTGTAAAAGCTGAAGGAAAAGTGTAGCAAAGTCAGCATAAAATAAAATAATTATAGCAGCAAACCTGATTATTAATTAAGAGAAATGAGCAAACACATTGTGAACGTTTGGGAAGAGCGTGTAATCATTCCAACTTACGGAGTAGGTAAGCCCGAAAAAAACCCAATGTTTTTTGAGAAACGCGTGTATCAAGGGAGCAGTGGTGTGGTCTATCCCAATCCGGTTATCGAAAAGATTTACGATGAAAAAAAAGATGTCGAATACTGTGGGCTGTTTCTTGAAAACAAATACCTGAAAATAATGGTGCTGCCCGAATTAGGCGGGCGAGTACAAATGGCGTATGACAAAATAAAAGGCCGCCATTTTGTCTATCACAACCACGTCATTAAACCAGCTCTGGTTGGGCTCTGTGGGCCTTGGATTTCCGGAGGCATCGAGTTCAACTGGCCGCAACATCACCGCCCCAGCACGTTCGAACCCACCGATTATAGCATCAAAGAAAATCCCGACGGAAGTAAAACCGTTTGGGTAAATGAGGTAGAGAAAATGTTCCAAACAAAAGGGATGGCGGGCTTTACACTCTATGAAGACAAGGCCTATCTGGAGATCAGTGTAAAGTTGTATAACCGCACATCACTGCCACAGACATTCCTATGGTGGGCAAATCCGGCCGTGAAGGTAAACGATTATTATCAATCGGTTTTCCCACCCGATGTCAACGCGGTTTTCGATCATGGGAAGCGCGCCGTGGCAAGCTTTCCCATCGCCACGGGTGAATACTACAAGGTGGACTACGCACCGGGCACCGATATTTCTAATTACAAGAACATACCTGTGCCCACGTCATACATGGCGATCCGTTCGGATTACGATTTCGTGGGTGGCTATGAAAACGACACGAAAGCGGGGCTATTGCACGTGGCCAACCACCATATCTCTCCCGGCAAGAAACAATGGACTTGGGGCAACGGTGATTTCGGGAAGGCCTGGGATCGGAACCTAACCGATGAAAACGGCCCGTATATCGAACTGATGACCGGTGTTTATACCGACAATCAACCGGATTTCACCTGGTTGATGCCTTATGAAGAGAAGTCGTTTAAACAGTACTTCATGCCCTATCAGGAGCTTGGCATGATTAAAAATGCCACGAAGGACATCCTTGTCGCATTGGATGTAACCGATGGCAATGCTACGGTAAAAGTTTATGCAACATCGAATCACAATGGGTTAGAATTGCAGCTGCATGACGGCGACCAACTCATTTACCGCGAATCGTTCGATTGCTCGCCTGAAAATGTATTCGTGAAAACGGTGCCGTTAACGACTACGGGAGATCGCCTCAAGCTAAGCATTGCAGGCCCCGACGGCAAGCGGTTGATTAATTATGATCCTACGCAAAACAAACTCAGTGAGATTCCTGAACCTGCAAAGGCAGCACTGCCCCCCGTAGATGTAGAGAACAACGAACAACTCTATCTGACCGGACTCCACTTGGAGCAATACCGGCATGCAACCTATAATCCAGTCGACTATTACGAAGAAGCGATACGAAGAGACCCGAAAGATGCGAGGAACAATAACGCTCTCGGGAAATGGTACTTGAGGCGCGGCTGCTTTGAAAAGAGCGAGCCCTACTTCCGCCGCGCAATTGATACGTATACGGAGCGGAACCCGAACCCATTCGATGGCGAACCTCATTACAACCTGGGGCTATGCTTGAAATATCAAAACCGGTTGGGAGAGGCATACGAGGCTTTTTACAAAGCCACCTGGAACAGCGCGTGGCAAGACAGTGGGTACTTTTCGCTCGCCCAGATCGACATGCACCAAGGGAACATATCAGCTGCACTGGAACATATCGAATGGGCGATGGACCGGAATATGCGCAACGGGAAAGCCTGGAGCCTCAAAGCAGCCGCGCTGCGTAAGGCCGGCGACAACGAGGCGGTTATCCGGTTGGGCGAAACCGCCCTCTTGCGGGACCATTTCAACCTGGCTATCTATTTTGAGATGGCAAAGGCGTACGAACATTTAGGAAAAGATGCTGAAAAGGAAGAGTCATTGAAACAGCTGTTGAAGTTGTCGCGCATCAATGTAAACAGCTTTCTTGAGTACGGGTTGGATTATGCCGCTGCCGGACTCTACGACGATGCGGCCGAATTCCTTACGTTGATCGACGACAAATTAGCGGCGAAACCGGCCATATATCTTTATTACCTTGGATGGATGCACTTAAAGGCCGGGAACCGTGAAGCGGCAATGGATTTTTTCAAGCAAGCGGCATCAGCAGATCCGGGACCTTATTTCACCAATCGCCTGCAAGAAATCGAAATCCTCGAGACAGCCATCGCGTTAAATTCAGAAGATGCAAAAGCACCCTATTATCTCGGGAACCTCTGGTATGATAAACGACAATACAAGCAGGCAGCGGAGTTATGGGAGCTTTCAAAAGAGCGGAACCCGTCGTTCCCGACTGTGTACCGTAATCTGGGGCTCGCTTACTTCAATAAACAAGACGATGTAACGAAAGCCTTGGAATATTTCGAAAAGGCCTTCCAATTGGACACACAAGATGCACGCGTATTCATGGAACTGGACCAGCTTTACAAACGGCTGAATTATGATGTTCATCAACGGTTGACGAACCTGGAAAAACACGAACAATTGCTTAAACAGCGGGACGACCTGTACCTGGAGTGGGCCGCGCTGTGCAATTTCACAGGCAACTACCAACAGGCGCTCACATTAATCAACAAACGGAAATTCCACCCGTGGGAAGGTGGTGAAGGCAAAGTTCCGGGCCAATACATCTATAGCTTAGTGGAGCTAGCAAAGGTTGATATCGAACAGCAACGTTATCAAAATGCGATAGATAAGCTAACCCACGCCCAAATATACCCGGAAAACCTGGGTGAAGGCAAACTGATCGGCGCCAGGGAAAATGATATCTTTTACTGGGTGGGTTGTGCTTATGAAGGGCTGCAAGATTTCCCGAAAGCCGAAGAGTACTTCCGCAAAGCCACTACGGGTTCATCCGAGCCGGCAGCTGCGGTTTACTACAACGACCAGCAGCCCGACAAGATTTTCTACCAGGCATTGGCATGGATAAAGTTGGGAGAAGCCGAACGCGGCCGTACGATGTTACAGCGCCTCTGCACGTATGGCAAGGAGCACATTGACGACGAGGTTGCGGTAGATTACTTCGCTGTATCATTGCCTGATATGCTGATTTTCGAGGACGACTTAACAGTGAGAAACCGCATACACTGCCTGTACCTCACCGGGCTGGGTCATCTGGGACTCGGTGAACTCGCCGAAGCTAAGCAAGCGTTTGAACAAGCAATGGAATATGATAGTATGCATTTCGGAATTCGAACGCACTTGGTTATGGTCGAAAAACCACAATTAATCGCTTAACTTGTGGAAACCCCACGCTGCAGGCCGATTTGATAACCTGCAGCGTGTTCAAACCTGATTGCCTTAACCATAAATTAATCCATTATTACTGGAATAACTACTATTTTCTCGATGCCTTATCCGCCTAACTTTGTTCTTAAAGTTAAACACTAAGTTATATTACAACCCTTTATTATATGGCACCAAAAATAATGTTCATCCTAATCGCTGGAGCGTTTTTCCTCTGTTGGACACACGAATCGTACGCCCAATTATCCGTGAGTGGCCGGATTATAAGCGATGATGGTCCAATTAGCGGTGCGAACGTCCAATTAAAAGATTCAGACGTTTCTACGCTGTCGGATAGCAAAGGCGAATTTACGTTGACGGCTCCCGTCGATGGGTTCCTCATAATTTCATATATTGGATACCAGACACAGGAAATCGCCATTAATAACCGGGCTTCCATCCAAATTAAATTGGCTGTGGATCAGAAGCAGTTGGACGAAATAGTCATCGTTGGTTACGGTCAACAAAAGAAAGAAAATCTCACTGGGGCAGTTTCAACCGTTGATGTAACGATGCTTGAATCAAGGCCTGTACAAAACGCTGCGCAAATGCTTCAGGGGATTTCCCCCGGATTGAATATCACACAGAATAATGGGATGCTGGAAAATAGCCCCTCAATCAACATACGGGGCATCGGTACGATTGGTCAGGGATCGAGCGGAGCACCACTTATATTAATCGATGGGATGGAAGGGGACATCAACACGGTAAATCCCCAAGATATTGAAGAAATATCGATACTGAAAGACGCAGCAGCATCTTCAATTTATGGATCAAGGGCCCCTTTCGGCGTGGTACTCATTAAGACTAAAACCGGAAAATCGGGTCAATCGCAGTTAACGTATAACGGAAACATAAGGCAAGTCCAACCACTTTTACTTCCTAAAATGATGAATTCCCTCGATTTTGCTACATATTTTAATGACGCAAACATCAACAGCGGTGGGAATATTTATTTTGACCCCGAACGCATGCAAAGAATCCAGGATTTCATGGAAGGCCGGCTAACGGCCACGACGATACCCGATCCCAATAATCCTGAAATCTGGTGGCAGGGCTATTCGGGTGGCAACGACAATGTCGATTGGTTTCGCGCGTTATACCGGGAACAAACTTTCGCACATGAACATAACTTAGCTATCACGGGTGGATCGGAAAACATCCAATACTATATTTCGGGCCAATACCTTGATCAAGACGGGCTAATGGTATTCAACCAGGATAATTACAAGCGATATTCTTTCAATGGCAAGGTTAATGGAAAACTAGCCGACTGGGCATCCGTCAGCTACCATGCACGTTTTGCACGTGAGGATTATCACCGACCTTCGAGGTTGTCCAATACGTTATTTACCGATCTTGCCCGACAAGGATGGCCAGTGTTACCACTATATGATCCAAACGGTTTTCTCAATTCCGCACCGTCACCCGCTTTAGGGCTAAGGGATGGCGGGACCGATGCACTCCAACACGATAAACTAGCACAGCAACTAGAGGTTG
Organism: uncultured Parapedobacter sp.; assembly: GCA_964613725.1. Taxonomy (GTDB): domain Bacteria; phylum Bacteroidota; class Bacteroidia; order Sphingobacteriales; family Sphingobacteriaceae; genus Parapedobacter. The sequence continues at coordinate 76,971 of CAZTJY010000001.1, forward strand.
TTATCGAACCTATTAAAAACTGGAAGCTATACGGCCAGTTGAACTACCGAATTTACGATGATTTTAGACATTGGGATATTCAAAAAACATATAATTATGACGTGGCCGGAAACCCCTACGTATATGAGCAGAACAGCAGTGTTCACGAGCGGGCGTATCGGGAGAATTACAACAGCAATAGCTTTTATACCGAATATGTACCCCAGTTTTCAGGTGGCCACAATATCAAAGGGATGATTGGCTTTCAAACGGAAGTAAACAAATACAGAAACATCACGGCGACGAGAGACGGCATTATCGTACCCGCTTTGCCAGTCTTGGATTTGACTTCGGGTACAGATTTCAATGGAAACCCACTGACACCAGCGATAAGTGGGAAATATGAAGACTGGGCTACCGTAGGTTACTTTGGCCGAATCAACTATAATTTCAATGAAAAGTACCTTTTTGAATTTAATATTAGACGGGACGGGAGTTCCCGCTTCAGGGAAAATGCACGGTGGCTTTGGTCGCCGTCAGTGTCTGCCGGTTGGAACATTGCCAAAGAGTCCTTCTGGGAACCCCTCACAGACTGGGCGGATTTGGTTAAGCTGAGGGCATCTTACGGAAAGTTAGGAAACCAGAATACCTCGTCGCGATATCCCACTTACGTGAGTTTACCAATCGGCACAGCCAATGGAACCTGGATAGTAAACGGCACTCGTCCAAATACCGCGGGCGCATCGGGATTGGTGAGCCAGTATCTCACATGGGAGAGCATTAGGAGTTGGAACGTCGGCCTGGATTTATCGTTTTTTGCCGGCCAACTGACCAGCGTTTTCGATTACTTCATCCGTTATACCGACAATATGGTCGGTCCTGCGCCGGAACTGCCCGTGATCTTGGGCACAAATGTCCCTTCGACGAACAACACTGACCTGAAGACTTATGGTTTTGAATGGGAATTGGCTTGGACGAGGCAGTTCAATAATGGGCTGCTCGGCAATGTACGGGTAGTGTTATCGGATTCCAAAACTAAAATTCTAAATTACCCAAACCCTTCCAACCTCCTAGGTTCTTACCGATCGGGGCAGCAAATGGGTGAAATATGGGGATACGAGACGCTCGGTATTGCGCAAACGCAGGAAGAAATGGATGCACATCTAGCCTCGCTACCAAACGGAGGACAGAATGCATTGGGGAGCCAGTTCAGTGCGGGCGATATTCTCTATCGCGATATCAATGGCGATGGCAAGATAGACCCCGGCTCGAACACGTCAGACGACCCGGGCGACCTCAAGGTAATCGGTAATAGCATGCCCCGATATCTTATCGGACTCGATTTACGGGCTTCTTGGCGAGGTGTTGATGTAAGCACATTTATCCAAGGCGTGTTAAAACAGGACTTCTTTCAAGATAGTTATTACTTCTGGGGCGCCTCAACTGGCGGTATTTGGTGGTCAACCGGGTTGGACGTACATCGTGATTATTTCCGAGGGAACCCTGACCACATATTGGGACAAAACCTAGATGCCTATTACCCCCGCCCACTATTCGGCGCATCCGCCGAAAAAAACCAGCAGGTACAGACCCGGTATCTTCAGAATGCGTCATATATACGGTTGAAGAATGTGCAGATTGGCTACACGCTTCCGGGGAATATCATGGAAAAAATCCGGCTGAGAAGAGCAAGAATATTTTTCTCCGGTGAGAATCTCTTAACGCTTTCGCGTATTTCGTCAATCTTCGATCCCGAAACGATCGGAGGCGGATGGGGGGGCAACGTATATCCACTAACGAAAGCTTTTTCCTTTGGTCTACAAATAGGCATATAAAACAACGATCGCAACACAACATTAATGTTATTTTCCATGAAAAGTACATCTTATCTTTTCGCAGCCCTTCTTATCGGTCTGCTGTCAGCAGTAGGTTGCAATAAAGCGTTTCTCGATCGGGAGCCATTATCTACTATCACACCAGAAAACTATCTTTGGGATGAAACTCATCTGGCTGCTTATGCGGTAAATCTTTATCAAGTATTCCCCACGCATGACCAGTGGGGCTACGGAACATTCGCTCTAGACGAACATACCGATAACATTGCGGGCCCGACTTACAGTAATCAGTACGTGCCGGGCGAATTGCGAACCCCGCAGAGTGGCGGCGCTTGGGATTTCAACACCATCTACCAATGTAATTATTTTTTAAACACCGTCATCCCGCGATGGCAGAATGGCGAACTTCAAGGTAGTAACGTAGCCCACTATATTGGGGAAATTTATTTCATTCGCGCTTACGAGTATTTCAACAAAGTAACGCAGCTCGGCGATTTCCCAATTCTAAAGACCGTCCTTCCCGACGACAGATCGGCGCTCATTGATGCCAGCAAGCGTATGCCCCGGAGTGAAGTTACACGCTTCATCTTGTCTGATCTCGATTCGGCCAGTAGCCTAATGCTGCCAACTTCGCCAGATGGCAATCATAACCGATTATCAAAAAATGTAGCCGAATTATTCAAATCTCGGGTGGCGTTGCATGAAGCAACGTGGCTCAAATATTTTAAGGGCACACCTTTTGTTCCAAACGGCCCCGATTGGCCGGGTGCCACTAAAGAATATAATTCAAACTATACTTTTCAAGCCGGAAGCATAGACAACGAAATCGATTGGCTACTCGAAAGAGCATTAGAAGCCGCACAAACGGTAGCAGACCAACACCCATTAACACCAAACAATGGCGTGTTGCAGCAATCTGCCAATGACCCCGTCAATCCCTATGTCGATATGTTCGGTGCGGTTGATCTTTCCAACTATTCGGAAGTACTATTTTGGCGGAGATACGATCGTGGAATGGGGATAACCAATAACATTCCGGTAGTTGCAGCGTCTTCCAATGAAGCCTACGGGATTACCAAAGGTTATGTAGAAAGCTTTCTGATGGAAAACGGTCTACCTATCTACGATTCCAATTCAGGTTATGAAGGTGATGACTATATTTCGGATGTCAGAAAAAACCGGGATGGCAGGCTCTGGCTTTTTCTGAAAGAGCCGGGACAGAAAAATGTTATCTTCAATACCGATCAAGGTACTCACAAAACAATAGAAGAGCCGCGACCTACCGTAACCGGCACTACGAGCGGCACGAAATACCGGACCGGTTATGCTAGTAGAAAGGGCATAAACTATGACGGGCAACAATTTGATAACGGGCAATCGTCCGTCGGGTCTATCGTATTCCGTGCCGCGGAAGCCTATTTAAATTATCTAGAAGCTTGTTATGAACGATACGGCTCCTTGGATGCCAAAGCCCGGGAGTATTGGCAAGCAATCCGGGAGCGAGCCCATGTGGATCCAAACGTCAACAAGACGATTTCTGCAACGGATATGGTCAAAGAAGCTGCGGGTGATTGGGCGGCATATTCGGGCGGACAGCTCGTCGATCCTACCTTATATAACATCCGGCGGGAAAGGCGATCTGAATTATTCGGCGAAGGACTGCGTGATTTCGATTTGCGCCGATGGAGGGCAAAAGATCAAATGATAGAAACGCCTTACCATATCGAAGGTTTTAAATTATGGGGCCCTATGAAGGACTGGTACACCGATTTGCATTATGGAACACCCACATCAAATGTTTCCGCCCCCTCCTTAAGCCAATACTTTCGCCCCTATGAAATCACCGGAAACGAAACCGTATTCAATGGTTACAAATGGCTGATGGCGCATTATCTTCAGCCGATTGCCTTACAACATTTCTTAATCACTTCTCAAAAAAATGATGTACAAACTTCGCCAATTTATCAGAATCCCGGGTGGCCGACTACGGCAAATCAAGGTGCATCGTTTTAACATAGTCTTGTTTGGTTTGATGTGCGTGTGGGGTTTAGGATGCCATGAACGTCGCATACCGCGCGACACGCCGCCCAACATCATCTTAATTGTAACGGATGACCAAGGGTATGCCGATTTAAGTGCATACGATCATGTGTCGCCGGGTTGCCATACCCCGAACATGGACCGCATTGCCCAGCACGGGGTACTATTCACACAGGCATATGCAACCGCCCCCGTTTGCAGTCCCTCGCGTGTGGCCATGCTCACCGGCAAGTATCAAGGCCGCTGGGATTCGCTAATGTATTGGACACCTGGGCTACCACAGGAGGCCCCTACCCTAGCAGAACTATTAAAAAACGAAGGTTACGTCACCGCAAAGTTTGGAAAAAGCGATTTGGGCCGGAATTTCCACAATGCCGATGTGCGAGAATTCCCAGTCAACCATGGCTACGACTATTTTTTGGGATTCAGTGCGCATGCACACGATTTTTTCTTACTCGATGAAGAAACCGAAAAGAAGACCCCTGATCCATACGGTTGGAGTGAATCGCTGGGCCGGCTTTATAGAAATACGACGAAAGAAGGGTTTAACGACCAATATACTACCAATCTTTTCACAGATGAAGCCATCTCCTTCATCGAGCAACATAAAGACGCTCCTTTTTTCATCGATCTGTCGTATAATGCCGTTCACCACCTCATACATGAAGTACCCACCGCATACTTGAAGAAGTGGGGAGTTCGGGAAATCCCAAAATACGATCCAGCCACTGGCACGTACGCCGATTATTATTGGAAATACACGCAGGTAAACGATATTTCCGATGAAGAAATGCGACTGTACTATCTCGCAAACTTAAATTGCCTCGACGATAATATCGGCAGATTGCTCGATGCATTGGAGAGAAACGACCGCTATGACAATACCCTCATCATCTTCTTATCAGATAATGGCGGTGAACCGCTGTCGGGCGCAAACAACCAGCCGCTGAGTGGATCGAAGTATACGATGTTCGAAGGGGGTATACGGATACCGTTCATGATGTCGTGGCCCGACCGGTTGCCCCAAGGCCGTGTGTACCATCATCGTATATCGGCATTGGACATTGTGCCAACGGCCAGCGAGGCCGCAGGCATAACATCCGGGGACGAACCATTCGACGGCAAAAGCCTCATCACCCCTGTGATGGATGACAAACCGAAAGCGAACGATCAACCGCTGTTCTTTAAATTCGACAACCAGTTTGCGGTAATTGATAAGGAGTGGAAATTGGTATTCGCCGAAAACTACAATCCCGCTGACCGGCCGATCACCTCTCAGATTCAATTGAATGAATTCAGTGGAAAACTAGCATTATTTAATATTGCAGACGACCCGGGCGAGCAACACAACTTGATTGAGCAACACCCTTCGGTGGCTATGCGGCTGGAAAAGCTATATGCAGACTGGCTCCGGGAGATGGCTGCTGCGCGCAAACATTATCAGTCGATGCAATGACGCTTACCCACCCCGGTACCGCGATTCATCCAATATTTTCTGCGCATCTTTCGTGTCCAATAGCTCTGAAAGGCTGACATCCGGGTTTCGGTCCATATAGGCCTGTACCATTTTCCAGCCGATGAATACGCCAAGTTTGGGCGCGGACTCATTCTGTTCGCCCAGTTCGGGCGTGAACGGTGCCTCACCAAGGTATTTCTGGATACGGTTATAGTCAGCCTCGTAGAGCAACTTCTCCTGTAAAAACCACGCCCAGATATCGCGTTCGAAGTGATTAGCCCACTTCCACTGATCCGTTGTATAGCCTATCATCAAACTATCCGCCACATCGGGCATCACCTGTTCCATCACGTACATCACCTTCCCATGATACACCATGTGCTGCAGCAAACTTGCATCTAGGCCATCTTGCTGGAACAGGTTTTCCCGAACATAGCTTTCCACCACCCTGGGCACGATGTTCTCCGGCGTGAAGCGCCGAGAAATGTAGTGTGGGATACTGCCGCGCAACGCGGGATAAAACTTTGAATCCGATCCGAGGAACATATCAAGTCCGATACCGATATAATCCTCGCCGACAGGCGTCTGTACGGCAAATCCGGAAAAAAAAGCGATGATCCGGGGGATGTCAATCAACGGGAAATAATACTTCAAATGCCTAAATGCTTCCGTTAGCCCCGCCTCCTGCTTCCCCATATCCGGATAAATTTCATAGACACTCGCCTTCAATGCGTTAAAATCTTCGGTAGCGATGACCGTTTGAAGTGTGGATGTGAGCTGGACACTATCCAAAGGATTGCCGGCTTCCAGCATATATTGCATGTAATCAGCGTAGAAATAACCATAGCGCTGCAACCATTCGCGGTTTTTGATAATGACGTTGGTCTGGGTCAGACTATCCAGCGCCCTATCGAAGCGTTCAATGCGAATATCCACGTCGACGTGGCTTACATCCACCCGATCCGTCCGGACGCATGAAAACAGACTGATAATTAAAAAAAAGGAATAAATTTGCCGTGCACGGGTTTTGAGCATCATTTTTGTTCATTAGCTGGCAGCGAAGTTAAGGATTTTGATGGGCATGATGGACACGATTATCATTACAGTATGCAAACGAAAACACGACTATTCCTTTTAATGCCTTTTTTATTGACCATATTTAGCGGCTACCGCGTTCAAGCGCAAGACTATTACAGTTCTACGTACCAATATAAGCCGGTTTCACTGGGCATTACGTTCGCGCCGAATATCGCGTGGATGCGTTACGGAGGAACGGGAGACCACAAGAGCACGCCAAAATTCGGCTATGCCTACGGCCTGCTTGCGGATTTTGCATTTACGGAAAACTACTATTTTTCTTCCGGATTGCTCATCAATACATTAAATGCCGAATCGAATTACTCAGACCCCACGGTGGACTACGCACCGGGCACGGATCTGACCAACGATTACCGATTGCAATACGCCGAGATCCCGATAACAGTTAAACTGAAAAGTACCATGCGGTATTTCCGTAGTTATTACGGGCAATTTGGCTTTACGGGCGGTGTTAAACTTAATGCAAAAGAAAAGAAACCTGGCGCCGACAGCCGAACTTCGATGGGCGACGATGCTGACTTCTTCCGACTTGCCCTGCAGATTGGCGGTGGCGTGGAATGGCAGCTCGACCACAACATGGTGATGTTGACGGGTTTGAGCTTCAACAATGGCTTTACTCGGATCGTCAAGACCGGCGAGCCGCGAAACTCGTATGTGGCCTTTAATTTCGGCATCTTTTTCTAACCTTATCGACAACTGCTAAGATCCATGATCATTGCTTTAGCCCAACTCAACTACCACATTGGCGACTTCGACCGGAATACGGCAGCAGTCGTCAGCGCTATCCATGCAGCCAAGACCAAGGGAGCCAATCTCATCGTATTCGCCGAATTGGCTATCGGTGGCTATCCCGCTAAGGACTTGTTGCGCTCGCCCGCATTTCTTGAGCATTGCGCATCTGCCACGACCGAAATTGCAAAACATTGCGTCGGCATCGCCTGCATCATTGGCGCTCCTATTCGCAACACGAGTGGAAAAGGCAAGCCATTGCATAATGCAGCATTGTTCATCGCTGAGGGTCACGTACAGCACGTGATACACAAGGGCCTACTTCCAGATTACGACGTGTTTGATGAGTATCGCCATTTCCAGCCAGCCGAAGGTTTCGGTTGCATTGACTATCAAGGCACGAAAATCGCACTGACCATTTGCGAAGATCTTTGGAATATTACCTCGCCGCAAATGTATCGACGGAGCCCGATGGACCTGTTAGCGGATGAACAGCCGGACCTCATCATCAATATCGCAGCATCGCCGTTTTCTTACAACCACCTCAATGCGCGGTTGGAGGTGTTGCGTACCCATGCCAAAAACAACGCCGTGCCCTTACTGTATCTCAACCAAGTGGGCGCACATACCGATATTATTTTCGATGGCCGATCGATCGTCCTTTCCCCTGTGGGCGAGCTGGTTGACATGATGGCCTCTTTTTTGGAGGCGATACACTATTACGAAATAAACAGCGGCAGCGTTACGCCCTTACAACCCGCAGACCCCGTTCACCATCCATTAGATACGCCGTTGATCCATCAAGCGCTCTTGCTGGGCATCCGCGACTATTTCGGAAAATCGGGCTTCACCAAGGCGGTTGTCGGACTATCGGGCGGCATTGATTCAGCGGTCGTGGCAGCACTGGCGTGCGAAGCCCTGGGGCCGGAAAATGTCATGGCGGTACTGATGCCCTCGGTGTATTCGAGCGACCATTCCATCTCTGATGCGCTTGACTTGGTGCATAACACGGGTTGCCGCCATGAGATCATCCCTATACAGCCCATGGCGGACGCATTTGATGAAAGCCTGGGCAAAGCGTTCGAGGGGCTAGCGCCGGATGTGACCGAAGAAAACATCCAAGCCCGCATTCGGGGTACGTTGCTGATGGCTTTTTCCAACAAACTGGGTTACATCCTGCTCAACACATCCAATAAGAGCGAAGCCGCCGTAGGTTACGGCACCTTATACGGCGATATGGCTGGCGCCTTGGGCGTGATTGGCGACGTCTACAAAACACAGGTCTATCACTTAGCAAGCTACCTCAACCGCGAACGGCAAATCATCCCCCAGCACACCATCGTAAAGCCGCCTTCGGCCGAATTACGGCCAGGCCAGAAAGATAGTGATTCTCTCCCCGATTATGAACTGCTGGATGCCGTGCTTTTCCAATACATCGAAAACGAAAAAAGTGCCGCACAAATCACTGCCCTCGGGTTTGAGGAAACCCTAGTGCATCGCATACTGCGCTTGGTAAATCGGGCAGAATTCAAGCGCTTCCAAGCCCCGCCAGTGTTGCGTGTGAGCAGTAAAGCGTTTGGGGCCGGCCGATCAATGCCATTGGTGGGCACCTATCCGCTATGAGCTACCCTTCCGGTATGCGACCGCGCGGCTGCCGGAACGCACCCTATCTGCGCTATATGAAATGGTACATATCAGCTACATACCTGGTACGCATCACTTACTTATCCCGGCACACAGCATGGCATGACTACAGGATGTACATAGTCGATTAAACCATCCTCGCTGGAATCCGTCTAAGTGTTATAAACAAATATTAGGAGACCATAGCCATGAAAAGGTTCATTCTATATTTCATTCCCGTAATGGTAATGGCGTCGTGCTCGGCTTACCAATACCACACCACCAAAATAGAAAGCACTGATTTTTCTAAATACCATACTTACAGTTGGCTGCCGCCCGTCGACTCGCTGTCAAAATCGTATTTCGACAACGACATTGCCAACGCCAACATCTTGGAGACGGCCAACCGCGAGCTTGAAGCTCGGGGGCTTTCCTATACGAAAGACAACCCGGATTTGTTGTTCCGATACGTCGCCATCGTCAATAACAAAAGTCGGCCATTATATGGCGGGCATCCATATGGCCCCTGGGGCATGTGGGGGTATAATCCATGGATGTGGGGACCAGGCTGGGGTTACTATGGCTACGGATGGAACCGCCCTGTCGGCGAAGAGCGTTACCGCGCTGGCCATATCATTATCGAGGCTAGGGATAGGCAGTCCAACACCGTTATCTGGCAAGCCCGTGGCAGCGGTCAGGTACGCACGCCGGAAGATGCCATCAATAAACTGCCGGAAATCGTTAACGGTGTGATGGCCCAGTTCCCCGTGGCAGCCGCCAAACGCTAGGCTCACAAACGCACAGGCTCACTAAATAGACGGCCGGAGCGTTAAGTAAAAGGGTACCTCCTCGTGCCGTTTGGAGTTTTCCAAGATGAGGCGGGCAGCTGTCTCCCCCATTTGTTTAAAGTCTGTCGAAATCGTGGTGATCCCGTTGAGGATAAATTTCTTCAGTGGCGTTTCATTATAGGAAATGATGCCCACGTCCTCACCGATTTTTAGTTGAAGTGAAATCACGCGATCCAGCAGTTTCACCAAATCGTCTTCCATCAGGTTGATATAAACTTCACCGGGCGCAATGGGCTCACCAGAAATATCACTCACCAATAGGTGATTGAATGCATATTGCTGGCAGAAGCGGTAGAACCCTTTGATGATTCCTTTGGGGAAGTAGCTTTTATCGGGGAAAATCAACTTCAGTGTGTGGTATTTACCCAGTTGTTCTTTAGCTTGCTCTAATGCGTCGTAAATGTCTTTCTCAAAGTTCTCGTAGACCGCTGCATATTCTCCCCCTACGCCGCCCACCAATTTATCCACAAGCACCAGCTTGTCTTTCGGGATTTCGTTAATGATCTCACCTGCCTTGTCGCGTCCTTCGATAAAGTGTGGAATAATGACGTAATGCGTATAGGTCTGCTTCAGGTTCTCCAGCAATTTTCGAAACAGGGATAAGTCGTTATTGTATACGTAAAAGTCGACCGATGCATCGCTACCGATCGCATTCACAAACGCGTCGTAGACAATTTTCTTATGCGCGCTCAATTTGTTGAAAAACAAAACGATCTGCAGTTTCCGTTTGAAATCCGCATCGGCAATGTAATAGCCCTTGCCGGGAACGGACCCTAATACCCCCAACTGTTTGAGGTGCTTGTATCCCTTCTCGGCCGTATCGCGCGATATTTCCAAGACGTAACTCAGCTCGTTGATGGAGGGAAGCATGTCGCCCTTTTGTATCTTCCCATTTTCTAAGGCATTGATAACTGCGTTGGCCAGCTGTTGGTATTTGGGCGTAGCAGCATACTCATTGATGTAAATATGTTCAAACACAGATACGGGTTTCATGAT
>CAZTJY010000002.1:0-49182 GCA_964613725.1 uncultured Parapedobacter sp.
CCTAAAAATCATCAAACAATCGAATGACGAGGCTCTAAAGCTGATTGGCGAACTTCTGCATAGTTTTGAGGTGAAAACGCCGGGTGATGCGGCCGACGACATCGACCTCGATGCGATGTTACGCGATTGCGTCGAGTTCATGCAGCTCCGTGCCACGCAAAAAGAGCAGTTGCTGATTTTCGAGGGGGCACCCGCGGTCGTCCGGGGGAGCAGGGAGAAAATATGGCGCGTAGTAAGCAACCTGATTGACAATGCCATCAAATTCACCCCCCACGAGGGAGAGATCACCGTGAGGCTGCGGCAGGCGGAAAAGGAAGTGGTCATAGAAGTGCATGATAACGGCATCGGCATCCCACCTGAATCCAAACAAGGCCTATTCGACATCGATAACGTACCGGGGCGACACGGCACAGACGGCGAACCGTCAACGGGTCTTGGGTTGGCCATCGTAAAGCAGATCGTATCGGCCCACAAGGGCCGCATCCACTTCGAAAGCACCCCCAATGCCGGCACCACTTTTTACGTGCACCTACCCCATTAAGCCGGACTCATGGCCTGACTTCGCATCTCCGGCCAAAAATTCGTACAATTAGCGGCTCGTTGATTGGCACGTGGCTGCACGGATTGTCAGAAACAAGCTGCCGCATTAGGCGTCGGTTATCACTATATAAACTTTCGCCAGTATTTTGTTCCTTTGCGTAAGCTATGGATCATGAATAGAATCGCCCTTTTTACCCTGTTGCTTTTCTCATTGCCGTTGTTCCTGGCCAATCAGCCAAAGCACAACGAGTCGCTGGACTACTTACTGGACCTCATCGATCAGAAAGCGGTATACATGGCGGTAAAGGAACGCCATATCAACGAGCTTGAAACGACCCTACTGACGACATCCGGGCAGGACTCGCTCCGATACCAGGTGCAAAAGCGGCTTTACCAAGCGTATGCGACCTACAAATCCGACTCTGCCATTTTCTATGCGAACCAAAACCTGGAACTGGGGATGCGTCACAAAGCCACGGATTGGATAAAAGAGAGCAAGCTGACATTGGCCTCGCTCTACCTCACCGGCGGCATGTACATCGACTCCTACCATTTGCTTAGCGGCATAGCAAGTCACAGCCTACCGAATGAGTTGCTGATTAAATATTACGATACATGGAAACAGTTTTACAAATTCTACGCCTTCAACAATCCCAACCGTCAGTTTTATCTGGAAAGAAGTAACGCGTACCGCGATTCATTGCTGGCGCAGCTGGATCCCTTAACCAACCACTATAAAATCGTATATGCCGAAAAACTGCATGACCAGCAGCAATTCGATGAAGCCAGGCAATTATTGACCTCCATGCTTGAGCGGTCGACGGCGGAAGACCACGAACGGGCGGTACTCGCCTATGCACTGGCCAATGTTTACCACCAGGAAGGGAATGTCGAGATGCAGCAAAAGTACTATATCCTATCGGCGATCTGCGATATCAAGAACGCCATCAAGGAGAATGCGTCGATGCAGGCACTTGCTTCGCTGCTGTACAGCCTGAAACAGGTAGAGCCCGCCTACAAATGCATCAAGTCTTCGATGGACGATGCCATGTTTGGCAATGCCCGGCTCCGCACCTATGAGGTGGCCAAAATCTTCCCCATTATCGACTCGGCCTACCAGGAAGCCGAAGCCGAACGCAAAGCGGAGCTGACGAACTTTCTGACGAGTGTGTCCATTCTGTCGCTGTTTCTTATCCTGGCTGTTATTTATGTTTACCTGCAAATGCGGCGGATCGGCCGGGTAAAGAAGCAACTCTCCGAAATGAATCAGGAATTGCAGCGACTGAATGGTGCCCTCCGCAAATCCAACGAAGACCTCGCCACGACAAATACACAGATACTGGACGTGAACACCAGACTGACGGAAGCGAACCAGATCAAGGAAACGTACATCGGCCAGTTCCTCGATCTGTGTTCGGTATATATCAAAAAACTGGAGGGGTTCCAGCACTCGATCAAAAAAATGGTCATGGCACAGCGGATGGCCGAATTGACGAAAATCCTGAAATCGAGGACCATGATTGACCGCGAAATCAAAGAGCTCTACACGACGTTCGACCACATTTTTTTGCAGCTTTACCCCAATTTCGTGGAGGATTTCAATTCGCTCCTCCAGGAAGGCGAGCAACTGGCCGTAAAACCCCATGAGGTACTGAGTACCGAACTCCGGATTTTTGCGTTGATCCGACTGGGTATTACAGACAGCTCCAAGATTGCCAATTTCCTGCATTATTCGACCAACACCATATACACCTACCGCACCAAAATACGCAACAAGGCCGCCGTTCCGCGCCACGAATTCGATGATCTGGTGATGAAAATCGGTCGCATCAGTAAGATCGGATAGCCTGACGGTCTATATTTTTAATTTCAAAAACTTCTGACAACCAACTATATACACTTTAAATATTCTATATTTAACGGCGGTGACCTTTGTTTCGACCATGAACCTCTCTACATTTGAAGTGTCGTTGGAAGCGCCTGCAGCGGGCGGTAAAGCGACTGGTTTAAGATTATATAACCTAAGTAAACGTGATTTTTTATGAGAATGAACAGGACGCTGGTTTCGTTGTATCCGACAATAACCCTACTGCTATTATGGGTTTCGCTATACGGGTATGGCCAACAGAAAGAAATTTCGGGATATGTGCGCGACGCGGACATGCACCCCATTGAAGGAGCGTCTGTGACGCAAAAAGGCTCCGTGGCCGGAACGAAGACCGACGCGGCGGGCTTCTTTTCCCTTCGGGCGTCGCCCGGTGACGTGCTGACGGCCTCATTCGTCGGCTATGAACAACAGGAGTTTACCGTCGGCGATGCGGCAACTTATGAAATCGTATTGGATTTTGCCGATCATGCGCTGGACGAAGTGGTGGTCGTCGGCTACGGAACGGTACGAAAGCGTGATCTGACGGGTTCGCTGGCATCGGTCGGCTCCGATGCCCTCCAAGACCGGCCCGTAGCCAATATCGGTGAGGCATTGCAAGGACAGGCTTCAGGTGTCCAGGTCGTCAACTCGGGTGCACCCGGCAGCAACGTATCCATCCAGATCCGTGGTCTCGGCTCGATCAACAACAGTGCACCTTTACTGGTCATCGACGGGGTCCCGACCGACTTGCCGTTGAATGCCCTGAATCCGCAGGACGTGGAAACCATCGACATCCTGAAAGATGCTTCCGCAACGGCGATATATGGATCCCGCGGCGCCAACGGCGTTGTGCTGATCAGCACCAAGAAAGGAAAGCCCGGGCAGGGCAGCATCCGTGCCACGGCCAATTTCGCCACCCAACGGGCCACGAGCCTACCGGAGATGCTCAATGCAACCCAATTCGCATCGCTACACAATGAAATGATGGCGAACAATAACAAACAGCAACGGCCCGATTTTGCCGACCCGACCGCGCTCGGTGAGGGAACCGATTGGATAGACGCATTGTTTCGCGACGACCGGTTATCCAATTATTCCGTGGCCTACTCGGGCGGCGGCGAAAAAGGCACGTATTACGTATCGGGTAGCGTCCTCGACCAGGAAGGCATCATCCTCAATACGGCGTATAAGCGCTACGCGATGCAGTTCAACAATGAAACGAACCAAACTTCGTGGTTGAAACTGGGAAATAACCTTACCCTGAGCCACGACGTGAAGAAGAATGGCAACTTCCATGTACTGAACACGCTGGCATCGTTGCCTTCGCAACCCATTTACAATACGGACGGCACGTTTTCGGGCCCCGGTGCGGAGCCGGCTTTCTACGGTGACCTGCGCAATCCCATCGGCACGGCTTTGCTCGAAAAAAACACCACCAGCGGTTACAACCTGTTGGGCAACGTGTATGGTGAGGCCACTTTTCTGACGTACTTTACCTTTAAATCCCTCGTTGGCCTGGATTATAAAGCATGGGATAATGTCGGCTTCTCGCCGAAGTATGATTGGAAGCCGATTCCGGTGCCCAATTCCCAACGAAGTGAACAAAAGCCTGACCTATTTATGGGATAATACATTAACCTTCACGAGATCATTCGATGGGGGGCATTACCTGAATGCCATGGTGGGTTCGAGTGCCCAGGATAACACGTATAACTACATGTCGGGGAGCATCAAGGAGTTTTTGTCTGACCATAACAACCAACTGAACAACGGCCTGCTCGATCCCACCATCGGGGGCAGCCGCAATGAATGGTCGCTCCTATCGTTCTTTGCGCGGGTAAACTACAGCTACGCGAACAAGTACCTGCTCACGGCAACGGTACGGCGCGATGGCACCTCGCGCATCGCCGCCGACAACCGCTGGGGCACTTTCCCGTCGTTTTCGGCGGCCTGGCGCATTTCGGAAGAAGACTTTTTCAACGGCGGCGATGTTTGGAACGAGCTGAAACTCCGCGCAGGCTTCGGCGTAACCGGAAACCAGGCCGTGCTTGACCATTACGCGGCTTCCGCACGGCTCCGTACGGCGCAATATGTATTCAATGGCGTGCCGGTGTCTACCCTATATCCCCTGGTTATGCCAAACCCGGGTATCCGTTGGGAAACGGTGCAGCAAACCAACGTGGGCGTGGATGCTTCCCTGCTGGATAACCGCATTAACGTGACCCTCGATGCGTACATCAAGAGAACCTCAGATATGCTGGTGAGCATGGTCGTACCCATCACGACCGGCTATTCGGATATTTCTACGCCGATGATCAACGCCGGCGAAGTTGACAACCGGGGCTTGGAACTGGCCGTGAACAGCCGCAACCTGACCGGGGCGCTGCAGTGGGAAACCGATTTCAACATTTCCTACAACAGGAACAAAATCGTGCGCCTGCATGGCGATGTGCCCATCTATTTCGGGTATCAGTCGCACACCGCAGGGCAGCCCGTATCGTCGTTCTATGGCTGGCAAACCAACGGGCTTTTCCAGACCTGGGACGAGGTGAATAACTACGCCTATCAGTACCAGGGTGCCGACCCAGCCAACAGCACAGCGCCGGGAGACATCAAGTTCAAGGACCTGACCAAAGACGGGGTAGTGAACGACTATGACCGGGCATACCTGGGCAATCCCACACCCGACTGGACATTCGCCATGGGCAACCGGCTGGTTTACAAGAATGTCGATCTCGAGGTATTCCTACAAGGTGTGGCCGGCAACGAGATCTACAATGCCAACCGCGTAACACTGGAAGGGATGTATACCATCCGGAACCAGACGGCCCGCGTAACCGAGCGATGGACCGGTGAGGGGACGAGCAACGAGATGCCCCGGGCCATCTACAGCGACCCCAATAAGAACACGCGCAATTCTGACCGGTTTATCGAAGACGGATCCTACCTTCGCCTTAAGCAGGTAACCGTGGGGTACACCCTGCCGGCATCGGTCATCGAACGTGCCGGATTAGGCAGCCTGCGCCTGTATTTTTCGGGCCAGAACCTGCTGACGTGGACAAAGTACACCGGATTCGACCCTGAAGTAATCGGTGGTGTGGACAACAGCAATTATCCGATTACCAGAAACCTGAGTTTGGGCATAGACCTGAGGTTCTAATTATAAAGCTTTTCGAGATGAACAGATTATTTTATACTGCGATATTAATCCTCCCGCTTTTTTTCGGCTCGTGTTCAGACTTTCTGGACAAAGAACCCTTCGAAGATCCGAGCGCGGAGTCGGTGCAGGATGCGGCCTCCGCCATCGCGATGGTCAATGCTGCTTACCAGCCGCTGCAACGGCCTAAACTGTACAACATGCGTATCTGGACGCTGGACATCATGGCGGGCAACAGCGTGGTGGGTGCCGGCGGCGGCGACGACGGGATAGAGACCATCCAACTGGCCAACTTTACGACGGGCCCGGACAACTTCGCTGCCGTGGATCTATGGCGCGGACCCAATCCGGGTATCCTTTACTGCAACACGGTGCTGGAAAACGTGCCTGCCATGGACATCGATGAAAACCTGAAAAACCGGTTGATCGGTGAAGCGAAGTTTCTGCGGGCACATTATTATTTCATTCTGGTGCAGTTGTTTGGCGATGTGCCGATGAGCCTGGCCCCGGCCAAACCCGGCGACGACCTCAACCAGCCGCGGATAGACCGGGAGACCATCTACAACGAGGTTATCATTCCCGACCTGGTGGAGGCGGTGGCCCTCCTCCCGCGCCGCGAGGATTATGGCGATGCCGACAAAGGGCGGGCAAGCCGGGGCGCTGCGGCAGGCCTATTAGCCAAAGTACACCTCACTTTAGGCAACTATGAGGAAAGCCTTGCCATGAGCGAGTTGGTTACCGAGCTGGGGTATACCCTCAACCCGGATTACAGTGATGCCTTCGGGGGTGAGCCCCGGCACAAGAACACGGCCGAATCGTTGTTTGAAGTGCAGTATTACGGCCTTACAAAAGCCGGGTTCTGGGATGACGAGAACCAGGCAAACTGGCTCAGCACGTATATGGGCCCCCGGAATACGGGCTGGGTAGGCGGCGGCTACGGCTGGAACCAGCCCACCGAAGAATTCATAAACGCCTATGAGGCGGGGGACCTCCGCAAAGATAAAACCGTGCTTTACGAAGGCGGGCCCGATTTTGACGGCATGGCGTACCGCGCGGAAATGTCGTCCACGGGGTATAACGTCCGGAAATTCCTGGTACCCCTGTCGGTATCGCCAGATTACAACACGAACGCGGCGAACATCGTGGTATTAAGGTATGCCGACGTGCTACTGATGAAAGCCGAGGCGCTGAATGAACTGGGACGGACCGAACTGGCCGTCGAGCCGCTCTACGAGGTCCGTAAGCGTGCCGGACTCGATAACCGCGGGGAGCTGGAAGGCCTGTCTCAGGCCGGGATGCGCGAAAAGATCAGGCACGAACGGCGGATCGAACTGGCGTTCGAGGGACATCGCTGGTTTGACCTGATCCGTTGGGATGACGGTCAGTACGCGTTGGATTTCCTGCATGGCATTGGCAAGATCAACGCCTTGCCGAAGCACCTGTTATTGCCGATTCCGCAGGTTGAAATCGATGCAAACCCCCAATTGACACAAAATCCAGGTTATTAATCGCAATGATGATGAAGATAAAAAAATGGAACCGCATCATGGGCAGCATTATCCTGTTGGCCCTGCCATTCGCCGCATGCGAAGATGCGTTTGAAAAGGTAAATTATCCCGACGGACCGCTGGTATTGAGCGCCAGTGAATCGGAAATGGTGCTGGACGTCGCGGCGCCGGACCAGGACGCCGTGGTATTTAACTGGACGCCCGGGTCCAACTTCGGCTCCCATGCGGCGATCCACTATGTATTTGAGCTGGCTCGGAAAGGCACCGCATTCGAAGACGCCGTTTCGGTTGCGCGCGATAAAGGGAATACGTCGGTAAACTATCGGAATGGCGCACTCAATACATTATTGATCGAATCGTTCGGCGTTGAGCCGGGCACCGAAGTGGAACTGGAGGCACGGGTAACGGCGCAGGTCAAACAGGAGGGCATCGCAGAACAGGTGTCTGACATCCTATCCATAAGGGTACGGACCTTCAAGCCCCTCACGCCCACGTTATACCTGATTGGCAGTGCAACGCCCAACGGCTGGAGCGCAGGCGACGCTACCCCCATGACGGTCGAACAAGGCACCGCCGGTTCGTTTGTATGGCAAGGCCCGCTGACCGCCGGCGAATTTAAATTCATTACCACGCTGGGCGAATTTGCGCCATCCTACAATAAGGCGGAGGGCGACAATAAGCTTTATTACAGGGAATCATTCGACGATCCCTACGACGTGCCGTTTACGGTTACCGAGCCGGGGGGATACCGCGTAAAAGTCAATCTCGTGGACATGTCCATTGAGCTGAAGCAGATGGCTGGTCCGGCATACAACGAACTCTGGTTCGTAGGCGGATTTACCGGGTGGTCTTTCAAACCCATGACCCGCAATCCGGTGAATCCATACCTCTTCCACTATAACGGCGTGCTTACTTCGGGCGGTGGCTCCGATGAGTTCAAGATTGCAACGGTGCCCGGCTTTGACCCCAGCGTGGTGTTTCTGCGTCCCGAAACCAATAACCAGGGCGCCGGTACCGAGCTTCCGGTAGTCAGCTGGTCGGAAAGCCAGCGTAGTGACGACTTCAAATGGCGCATCGACGACGGTGTCTATAAAATTAAACTGGACATCCGCGAAAATCTCATCGATATCGTTCCGTTCACACCGTTTACTGAAATGTACCTGGTTGGGGATGCCACGTCCAGCGGATGGGATATCGCGAACGCCATACCGATGGTCCAATCGGATACCTATGTATTCACCTGGACGGGGACGCTCGCGGCCGGAGAGCTGAAATTCAGCTGCGATAAACAGACCGACTGGAATGGTGCATGGTTCATGGCTGCCCAAAACGGTATCGCGCCCAGCGGGGCGGTGGAACAACTGTTTTTCAATTATCCGGGATCCGGTCCCGATCACAAGTGGAAAATCGGCACCCCGGGAACCTACACCATCACGTTGGATCAGTTGAATGAAACGATCATCATTGCGCTACAATAGTATTGAAGAAAAGGGGTAGCATGAGGAAAACAATCGGGGCACTGCTGCTGTGCGGTGCCCTCTTATGGAGCTGCAGCGACAAACCTGCAGACGGTACGGGGCCGATTTCCTACGGCAAGACATATTTTGAACCGGCCCTGCGCACCGACCGGGCGGTATACGAACCCGGCCAGCCGGTACGGTTTCAGCTAGACGTGCCGCTCGACGGGCACATTACCGTCTGTTACACCCACTTGGGGCAGGTGCTGAAGGAGGAGCCGTTGACGGGAAGTTCCTGGAGCTGGTCGCCTCCTGTTACGGACTTCAAGGGCTACCTGGTTTACCTGTACCGCACAGAAGATGCGGGCAAGTCGCCGATTTACAGTGTAGCTGTGGATGTCTCGTCCGACTGGACAAGGTTTCCACGGTATGGGTTTGTTTCGGGCTACGGCAACCTGTCGCCAACGGCCATAGGCCGGCAGGTCGAGCAGTTCAACCGGTTCCACCTGAACGCGGTGCAGTTTTACGACTGGATGCATGATCACCACAAGCCGCTCGCGGGCACACCCGAAAACCCGGCAGAAAGCTGGCCGGACCTGATCGGCCGGACCAATCACCGCAGCACCGTGGCCGGATACATCGAGGCCATGCATGGGCACGGGATGAAAGCGATGTTCTACAACCTGGCGTTCGGCGCCCTGTCGAATGCCGCCGCCGATGGGGTTCGCGAAGCGTGGTACCTGTATAAAGATCCGAACCGGCTGGAAAAAGACCGCCATGCGCTGGATGCGCCTTTCCGCAGCAGCATCTACCTTACCGACCCCGGCAATGCGGAATGGCAGGATTACCTTATCCAACGCCACCGGGATGTGTACCATGTGTTTGGCTTTGACGGGTTCCACATCGACCAGCTGGGCAACCGCGGTACGGTCTATGACTATAACGGCCAGCCGGTGAACCTGGAGGCAGCCTACGCATCGTTCATCCAGGCCATGGTGGAGTCGTTTCCCGACAAATACCATGTGATGAACGCCGTGACGCAATTCGGGCAGGAAAACAGCATTGCCCCGAGCGGCGTCGATGTGCTGTATACCGAAGTGTGGGAACCTTATACCACCTTTGATGACCTGGTGACCATCCTGCACGACAACAGCCGTTTCAGTGGCTATCAAAAAAACAGCGTGCTGGCTGCTTATATAAACTATGCCCGCTCGCAGCATGCCGGCTTCGTCAATGAGCCCGGCATATTGCTGGCCAACGCGGTCATCTTTGCGCACGGTGGCGCTCACCTGGAAATCGGTGAACACTACCTGGCCAACGAGTACTTCCCCAACGATAACCTGCAGCTCAGCGGCACGACAAAAGACAAGCTCATTGGCTATTATGATTTCATGGTGGCCTACCAGAATCTGCTCCGCGACGGAGGCGACGCCGTGGATCCCGGTGTGGCCGCTGGAAGTGCGGGACTGGCGGTAGCCAACGGATCGGCCGTACAAGGCCGGGTGGCTGCTTATGGGCGGCGCTTTGCGGACAAAGATGTCGTGCACCTGATCAATTTCAGTAACGCCAGTACCATGAAATGGAACGACAGCGATGGCACGCAGCGCGAACCTACCCCACTCACGGACATCGCCATTACGGTTCCCGTGCGGAAGCCCGTCAGTCAGGTCTGGATGGCTTCCCCCGATCGGGCCGCCGGCGTAGCTGAAATGCTTTCGACCCAACAGCACGGAAATCAACTCACCATCCGAATGCCTGGCCTGAAATACTGGAATATGGTCGTTATAACTTACGAATGATGATGAAACACCCAATAAACATACTGATTGCGTTGCTATGGACACTGGTATCAACCGGTGCATGGGCACAGGAGAACAAGGCTGCCGACAACTGCCTGGATTATACCGTAACGGGCAACACCGTAACGTTTGGCTGCGCATCGGGCGCCGGGCTGCAACTGCATTTCAGCAGCAGCTCCGTTGTGCGGATATGGTTTGACCCGTCGGGGAAATTCCAACGGAATAACCCGTCGTTTGCCGTCGTCAACGAGGTGCTGGAAGAAATCGGCGACCTCCACGTTAACGACGAACCTGCCAGTTTTGAAATTTACACGGGGCAGCTGCGGGTACGCCTCAACAAAAGCCCCATGCAGCTGCTGATCTACGATAAATGGCAACGGTTGATATTCAGTGATTACAAGGACCAGGGCCACGTGGTGGATGGTACGCGGGTGACAGCGAATAAAGTGATGCGGAGTGATGAGCAATTCTATGGCCTCGGGGAGAAGTCGGGGCCCCTGAACCGCCGGGGTCGGGCTTATACGATGTGGAACAGTGACCGGCCGTGCTACAGCACGCAGGAAGATCCGCTCTACAAAAGCATTCCCTTTTTTATGAGCAGCTACAATTACGGTATCTTCCTGGACAACACGTACAAAACGGAGTTTAAATTCGGCACGGAGTCGGATGAGCATTATTCGTTCGAGGCGCCCGACGGGGCATTCGTCTATTACTTCATCTACGGCAAGGACTACAAGGATATCCAGCAGCAATACATCGGGTTGACCGGTAAGCCCATCATGCCGCCCAAATGGGCCTTCGGGTTTGCACAAAGCCGTGGGCTCTACACCAACGGGGCACAGGCCCTGGCCATCGCCGCGGAGTTCAGGGAGCGCCGGATCCCGATCGATATCATTTACCAGGATATCGGGTGGACCCAGTGGTTGCAGGATTTCGAATGGCGGCAAGGCAATTACACCGACCCGAAGGGTATGCTGAAAAAGCTGGGCGACGACGGTTTCAAGGTCATCCTTTCGCAGGACCCCGTTGTGTCGCAGGCTAATGAAAAGCAATGGAACGAGGCGAATGACCGGGACTTTTTCGTAAAAGACAGCCGTACGGGGCAAGCCTACGACATGCCTTGGCCGTGGGGCGGAAACTGCGGCGTCGTTGATTTCTCGAAGCCCGGCGTGGCCGATTGGTGGGGCGCGTTGCAACAGAAACCGCTGGATGATGGCGCAGATGGATTCTGGACCGACATGGGCGAACCGGCCTGGAGCAATGAAGAAGATACGGACCGCTTGTTCATGCAGCACCACATCGGCATGCATGATGAGATCCATAATGTGTATGGCCATATCTGGGATAAGGTGGTCAAAGAGGAATTCGAAAAGCGCAATCCGAACAAGCGCGTTTTCCAGATGACGCGCGCGGCGTATGCAGGCTTGCAGCGCTATACGTTTGGCTGGTCGGGCGACAGCGGCAACGGGGCGGATGTGCTGGACGGCTGGGACCAGTTTGCCAACCAGGTGCAGGTGGGGATTTCCGCCGGACTTGGCGGCATCCCTTTCTGGACCACAGACATCACCGGCTATTGCGGCGATATCACCGACTACCCTGCCATGGCGGAGCTGTTCATCCGATGGATGCAGTTTGGTATTTTCAATCCGCTGAGCCGCTCCCACCACGAGGGCGACAATGCCGTGGAGCCTTGGCTCTTCGGCGAGGTAGCCGAGCGGCACGCGCGGTCGGCCATCGAGCTCAAATACCAGCTGTTTCCCTACCTCTACACGTACGGGCGGACGGCCCACGATACCGGGCTTCCGATCCTTCGGGGGTTGTTTATGGAATATCCGCGCGATGAACAGGCCGCCCGTGCCGAAGATCAGTTCATGTTCGGCGAAGCGCTGTTGGTGGCTCCCGTACTCAAAAAGGGCGAGCGGGTAAAACGGGTGTACTTACCCGATGGCGAATGGATCGATTTCAATGACAAAAAAACAGTCTATCTCGGCGGCCAGCAGATCGCATACCGGGCACCCCTCAGTACGATTCCCATTTTCGTGAAGAAGGGTTCCATTGTGCCGATGATGCCCGTGATGCAATATATCCACGAAGATCCCGCATATCCATTGCTCGTCCATATTTTTCCGAATTATGAAGATGAGCAGGCCAGTTTCACCCTCTATGAAGATGATGGCGAAAGCCTGGATTACCTGAAAGACGTGTACGCGAAGACCACCTTCAACTGCATGACGACAACCTCGGGCTGGGAAACAACGGTGGAATGCGGCGACCAGGGGTATACGCCCCACGTCGGACGCGGGCTGTTCCTGCATTTCCACCTCGACCGGCGCCCCACAACGGTGACGATCGACGGGAAACCCCTGAAGGAGCTGGCGGGTATGACCGTGGATGAACTGGTGGGAACCACCGATTTACCGGATGGCTGGGCGTGGGATGAAGCGCAACAAACCTGTGTGGTAAAAACGAAAGACAACCGGAACAATTTAAACATACAACTTCAATAACAACCGCATCATGAATAAAAACTGGTATCTTATCCTTCTGCTCCTGTGGGTGTTCCCGGCTTCAGGCCAGGAACTGGTCTCCCCTGCTGGCCACCTCAAGGCCTATTTTTCCTTATCGGACCAGGGCGAACCCACGTACCGGCTGGAATACAAAGGACAAGTCGTCATTAAACCGAGCAGGCTGGGGCTGGAACTGACCGGGAATACGCAAAAGGTCGAATTCAGCGGGGAAGGCGAACCGGCAGGCGAGCAGGTCATCCACTCGTTGCATGACGGGTTCAGCCTGGTTGACCATCAGCGGTCGGCGTTTGATGAAACGTGGCAACCGGTGTGGGGCGAAACCAACACGATCCGCAACCAATACAACGAACTGGCGGTAACCCTTGAACAAGCGGATACGGAGCGGCGGTTGGTGATACGTTTCCGGCTATTTGACGATGGGCTGGGCTTCCGTTACGAGTTTCCGGCACAACGAAATCTCACCTATTTCGTCATCAACGAAGAAAAGACCGAATTTGCGATGACGGGCGACCACACCGCCTTCTGGATTCCGGGCGATTATGACACCCAGGAATACGACTACACGGAATCGCGTCTCTCCGAAATCCGGGGGCTTATGAAACAAGCCATCACGCCCAACGCATCGCAAACGCCATTTTCGCCCACAGGCGTACAAACAGCGCTTTTGCTGAAAACCGATGCGGGACTATACATCAACATCCACGAAGCTGCCCTGATGAATTACGCCTGCATGCACCTGAACCTTGACGACAAGGCATTCGTTTTCCAATCGTGGCTTACGCCCGATGCCAACGGTACGAAAGGCAATTTGCAGGCTCCGGCAACTTCGCCCTGGCGGACGGTCATCGTGAGCGACGACGCGCGCGACATACTGGCTTCCAACCTCACGCTGAACCTGAACGAACCGTCTAAGATCGCCGATCCGTCGTGGATTAAGCCAACCAAATACGTAGGCGTCTGGTGGGAGATGATCACCGGCAAGCGCGAATGGTCGTACACCTACGATCTGCCCAGTGTGCACCTGGGTGTGACCGATTATTCGGAAGTGAAACCGCATGGAAAACACGGGGCAACCACGGAGAATGTGAAGCGTTACATCGACTTTGCGGCGCAACATGGCTTTGACGGGGTGCTCGTTGAAGGCTGGAACATCGGTTGGGAAGACTGGTTTGGCAATGCGAAAGACGATGTCTTTGATTTCGTAACGCCCTACCCGGATTTTGACCTCGTTGGCATCCGGGAATATGCCAAGAGCAAGGGGGTAAAAATAATCATGCATCACGAGACATCGGCTTCGGTCAGGAACTACGAGCGCCACCTCGATACGGCCTATCGCTTCATGAAGGAACACGGCTATGATGCGGTGAAGAGCGGGTATGTGGGCAACATTATCCCCAGAGGCGAATACCACTACAGCCAATGGATCAATAACCACTACCTGTATGCCGTAAAAAAAGCTGCCCAATACCGTATTATGGTCAATGCACACGAAGCGGTCCGGCCAACGGGACTGAGCCGTACCTGGCCCAACCTGATAGCCAGCGAGTCTGCGCGCGGCACGGAATATCAAGCATTCGGCGGCAGCAAGGCCAACCACGTTACGGTGTTGCCTTTTACCCGGCTGATCGGTGGGCCGATGGATTTCACGCCAGGGATTTTCGAAATGGATATCAAAAAGCTGAATCCGAACAACACGTCGCATGTAAATGCTACCCTGGCCAACCAATTAGCACTTTACGTGACGATGTACAGCCCATTGCAGATGGCGGCCGATCTGCCCGAAAACTACGAACGCTTCATGGATGCATTTCAGTTTATCAAAGATGTGGCCGTGGACTGGGATGACAGCCAATACCTGGAGGCGGAGCCGGGGCAATATGTCACTGTCGCCCGGAAGGCAAAGGGAAGCAGTTCGTGGTTTGTGGGTAACGTGAGCGGCGAACAGGGCCATACCTCACGGTTCGATTTCAGCTTTTTAGACCCAGGTAAAATCTATACGGCAACGCTTTACGCAGACGCGCCGGATGCACATTACAAAACCAATCCACAAGCGTATACCATCCGCACATTCCTTGTCGACCACGACGCTACATTCGAGCAGTGGGCCGCGCCGGGCGGCGGATTTGCGATCAGCATCGTGGAGCAGGCGAGATAACGCAAGCGTGTCGTTTTTCCTGATTGCCTTGGGCCGGTAACTGCAAGTACCTCTATATTTTCAGCATAATATTATCGATCGGTCAGGTGCTTCACACGAGTAAATGGCTGGGTGAACAGTGCATTCACCAATAGTTCAGGGCGACTGATACCGTCGCTTCTTTTGCAGCAATGATATCATTGATTTTGATGTACGTAAGGTTTGCCGTCACCTCTACTGTTTTCAGCATGAACAGCAGCCAGCTTTTCCAGTCGCCTCTTTGGGACACCCCGGTCAATCCGGCATAATAATCCTCTTTGTTTTCCATGATATACCGGCTCATAAATAGAATCGGATAGTCAAGCAGGCCTTCTGTGTCAGAAAATGAATATTGAAGATACGTCCGGTGCGTCCGTTCCCACCTCTGAACGGATGTATGGCCTCAAACTGGAAATGTGCTATCGCCATTTTCAGCAGTGCGTTCCTCCCTGCTTGATATAGACCTGGCTAACGATACGGTATACCCTCACAAAATAGTCCAGATCAAAAGTGTTTCCGTCACGAAGATACTCGTACCCGTCGCATAGGGCTCGCTATAGTTCAAAATCTCTTTGCAGGGCCTTGCAGTAATCGGTATCACCTTAAAATAGACGCACAATTAAGGCAAATTGCGTTGCACTGATTTTCCGAAAAATAGCCAAATAGCCAGTAGGCGAAGCGGCTTTTTGCGAGGCATATGCAGGCAAAGGCGGGAAACGCCTAACGGCCCACGGCCTCACCAAGCTCGATAAGGAAGCGCTGTATAATCCGGCACGTAAATTCTACCGCCGGCTAGGGCGGATGCGGACATTGGGCACGATGGACCCGACCCACTGCGGCGTAGCGGGCTTCAACAGGCGCGGCTGGCCGGATGCGGGCGCAGCGGGTAGTAAGTTGATGCCGATAAGTATAACAAGAAGACATTCACCTCCCGCTGCACGCCTTCAATACCACTTCCAGCGGGGTGCCCGAATACACGGAAAACTCTTCGTACGTGACCGCTTGATGATGTTTTTTACCAAGTTCCGCTAATATCTGTCGTCTATAGCGCTGCGCTTGGCGTAGGCATACGCCTAGAATAATGCTTATTTCGTGTGCGTTTATCACAACGTTTGTGCTTTTCATCGTTTGAAAGATTTAGGCCCTGACGAAAAAAGTCAGGGGTAATCGGGGTGTTCTTCTAAAACAAACACACCTAAGTACCAACGCACATGTGCAAGGCAGATGATTGCTTGTTCGGGCGGAAATTGCCCGATCTTCAGTAAATGGCGGCTATTATGTGAAAGGAAAGCTAAAAAATGCAAAACTGCCACTCAAGCATCCGAAGTGGCCGCACGGATTTGGGGGTATTGCGAGTCGGTAACGGGCGTGTAAAATGTCTTAACCGAAACCGTTAAGGATATGGCATTATCTTCGCAAAATTCAAGCGGGCTGGAGCAGTCAACACTGGTAGTGTTGAAATCACTGGGTGGACAAGCTAGAAGATAAAAAACCTTGGTTATGCCGGTTAATCATCGTCATCCAGGTTACCCGCGGCCGTGCCTGCCAGATCGCCGCCTTCATGATCGGCTTCCTCAGGGTCGTCTGTTTCGCGGATGCTCGCGTCTGCGTCATCCGAATCGTCATATTGCTGCTGCCGGTCAAAGGCCTCATGGGCCGCGCGCTCGTTTTCAGCAATTCCCTTTTCTCGTTTTTCCAAATCAACAGGGAGCTGTTGTTTATTGTCGTTTACCATCTTTTAATCCTCCTTTTTTTGCCAACAAGGCCCTAAGGGAAATGTTTGGAACGGACCAGCCGTTCCGTGATTTTCCCAGCGATTTCCCGCAAACCCCTAATTGGCAGCATATAAGATATTGAGCCCTTGCACCCAGTGCATGCCGGTCCCTCCGTCGGTATACCGGAAACCTGCCCAATCGCCCTCCGCAGGTACGGTAGCACTTCCATCACCGTTGGTATCTCCACCGTGTTCGTCATCCTTATAAGAGGTCAAAACGGCTGTGGGGTCTAAGTGGATATTACCGTTGTAAGACTGAAGCCCCCCACCCGGACTTGCGAACTTCACAATCACATTGGAATGGATGTGGATCGTTCCTGTCCGATGGAGCTGCATCACGCTGACATAGTCTGCGACATAGGGTACTTCTGTGTTGTGCCAGTTCACCGTCAGGTTGCTGCCATCCGTATTTAGGTTTATGTAAATGCCGTTGTGTGTATTGGCTATCGAAGGATTTTCCGGGTCGTGGAAGACATTGCTCGGGTCCAATTCATAGAAGGCATCAAAGTAGATGGGTCTCCCATTGTCGTACAAGGCATTATTGGTAAACTTGCTGACACCCGCATCTTTCATAGCCGTCGTGCCGTAGAAGGCATAAGACGAGGAACCCGGCTGATATAACGTATGCGCGATTCGGCAATGGTCGAATGTAAAGGCGACAGATTGCGGCCAGTCAATGTGTACGGCGCTATGCGATCCTCCACTGTTCTGACCGGCATAGAAAATATCGACATACTTAAAAATTGAACCCGTTGTTCCGTGGAGGTCTATTGCAATCCAATCGCCTTTTTCGGGTCCGGTCGCACTTTTGTTGCCATTCGTATCTCCACAGTAACCGTCGTCGTGCAGCGAAGTGAAGACAATGCGTTTGTCTGCCGTCCCTTCTGCGATGATTTTGCCTGCTTCAAAAATGCTGATCCGGGCATCCCGTACTTTGACCACCACGCCCGGCTCTATGGTCAGCACCGACTCCACCCTTAAATCGGAACCGTCAATAACGTAGACCGCGCCATCTTGCCAAACGGTGGGCTCGTTAATCGTTCCAGATACCTCAATGGTGTTGCATGGGGTAACCTCGGGCTCAGGGTTGATGTCGCCGTCTTTGGTACAGCCTGTCAGGGCAGCTGCTGCCCACAATATGACCATTGTTTTTCTGATTGTTGTTTCCATTTTGTTACTTTTATCGTTTTACTTTTTTACACATGCCTATGGAGCGCACTGCCGCTCGTATGATGAAAGCAAAGGTATAGCAGCTGGATTTCCGCCAATACCCCCCAAAGGGGGTTTTTGTAGGGAGGCGATTCCGGTACCTTTGCCTTGAACCGTTGAACTATAACTCAGTTAGCGATCAGGATGGAAAATGACCTACTTAGAGAAATTCGACAAACGCTCCGCGTGTGGCTGCACCTGTTGGGAGCGCTCGTGCCGATGGTGAGCTTCGGACAGGACCTCGATTCGCTGGAGCACGTACTGACTACCGGCAACCTGACGGATGCGGAAAAAATCAGGATTCTGGATGATCTCAATTGGTTCTACCATAGTGTTGACGCGGACCGGTCCATCGCTTTTGGGAAACAAGGATTGGCACTTGCCAAAAAAGCCAACGACGAAAAAATGGTTGGCACCTTCCTTAAAAATATCGGCATTGCCTATTATATGGACGGCATCCACGATACGGCAATGGTTTATTTTGAGCAAGCCATACCCATAGCGGAAAAACTGGGCGAGTACCGGATGATGGTTTCGATCTATAATGCTTATGGCAACATGTATAGGGTGCAAAGCCTGTATGAGAAGTCTATCAAGAGTTACGTAAATGCCGCCAAATTGCTCGAAGCCCACAAAGACTCGAACGGCCTTGCGTTGCTTTATTCAAATATCGGTGCCGTGTACCAAGTGATGATTAATTACGAACAGGCACTGATTTACTTTAAAAAAGCCGAACAACTAGCCATAGAAACCGACGACGAGATGGGCCTTGCTAGTATTTATATTCCGTTAAGTGATATCGGCCTTTACCAAGGCAAGCCAAAGGAAGCGTCTATCGATTATGCTGAAAAAGCCATCCGAATCTACCAACGTCATGGCGACAAATTCGCTGAAAACATCGCTTTGCAGACCTTGGCTAAAGTGTATTACTATCACGATGACGGGATCAAGGCTGAACCCATCGGCAGAAAAGCACTTGAACAAGCAAAGGAACTGGGTTTTCCAAAACCCCTTGCGGAGGCGCTTATTCTTCTGTCTAACATCCACCTTCGCCAAAAACAATATGCCCGCGCTATTGAAATGGCAACGGAGGCGTTAGCGACCGATTCGACAGATATCAACATTACGGGAAATGTCTACGCAAACCTCATCCAAGCCAACGCTTACCTTGGGAAACCCGACCTCGCGGAAAAATATTTAGAACGCTATCGCGACGCCCTGCATGCCTACACCACCGAGTCGTTCCAAAATTCACTGTCGGCGATGGAGGTAAAATATGAAACCGAAAAAAAAGAACTACAGATAGCTGCACTGGAAAAACAAGGTCAACTTTATGGCTGGCTGGGCATTGCGGGGGGCATAATTTTACTGATTGCCTTAGCCTTTGCGTTTATACGTTACCGCCTGGCGGTGAGCCGCCGTAAACTTGCCGAACAAGAGACCCAACGGTTGGAGCGGGAAAAGCAATTGGTGGCGGTACAGGCCACGCTCGATGGCGAAGCTGCCGAGCGTACGCGCCTTGCCAAAGACCTGCACGACGGACTGGGTGGGATGCTCTCGGCAGTGAAGATGAACTTGCCCCAGGTGAAAGGCGATGCCGTGCTGGAAACGGTGGATGTGTCGCGTTTCCAAACCGCCCTGGGGATGCTGGACAATTCCATCCAGGAACTCCGCCGCGTGGCACATCACATGATGCCCGAATCGCTGCTGCGCTACGGGCTCAAAGTCTCGCTAGCCGATTTTTGTGCCGCTATCCCGACAACCGATTTCCATTATTTCGGCGATGAAGCGCGGCTACCCGGCAAAATGGAAATCATGGTTTACCGCTGTATCCACGAGCTGGTCAACAATGCGCTGAAACATGCGGAAGCGGATAACATCAACGTGCAATTGGTTCAAGAACCCGACCGGATATCCTTCACCGTACAGGACGATGGCAAAGGGTTTGACCCGCAAACGGCCGCCGAGGGGATGGGAATGCAGAACATCCGACAGCGGGTGGCCGCATTTCAGGGTAAATTGGATGTCTTTTCCTCGGGGGAAGGAACCGAGGTACATGTGGAACTGGAACTGACCAAAAATGGATAAAATGATTAACGTAGCCATTGTGGACGACCATAAGATTCTGACGGATGGATTGCGAACCCTCATCGAAGACTCGGGCATAGCTAACGTGGTCGGCGTAGCCCACAATGCGGCGGACTGCCGTAATGCCATCGGCTTTTGGAGACCGGATGTGTTGCTGCTTGATGTGGGCCTGCCCGATGTCAGCGGGGTAGATTTCTGTAAGGAACTCAAAGCGAACTTTCCTGATCTCCACATACTGGCGCTGACCACGCATAATGAGTACAGTGTGGTCCGGCAGATGTTAGAAAACGGTGCCCGGGGCTACTTGATCAAGAATGCCATGACAGAAGAAGTGCTGGCGGGAATACAGGCGGTCGCTAACGGGGAGATGTTCCTCTGCCACGAGGTCGATGTGATGATGAAGCGACCCCGGGAAACGCAGCTGTGGCTAAGCCAGCGTGAGCGCGAAATGTTGAAACTGGTGGCCGAGGGCTTCACCAACGCTGAAATAGCCGACCGCATCTTTCTGAGCCACGAAACGATTAAAAGCTACCGCAAAAACCTGCTGCTGAAACTAAACGCCAAAAACACCGCCGCGCTAGTAAGGATAGCCATTGAGCAGAAGCTGATCTGAGAGGAATCATGCGGCGTAATCTGAAGCCCATCCCTGTTTTGCAAACGATATTCGGGGTTTGCATACAAGGTCTTGACGCATCTTAACGAATTTTGAATAGTTAAAAATGGCAGCATGATGGAAATTAAAAAAGTAGCATTAGGAAACCACGGTTTGGTTGTACCGAATATCGGTTTAGGTTGTATGGGCATGACAGGCTTTGAAGAGGGGCATGCCATTACAGTGCACCCTCCCGAAACTTTCCGTTTCTAAAAAAGAGATGTGTACATACACATGCGATGATAACTGGCGGATGATCTTATTTTCCGATTGATACACGAGGGAATCAAGCGAACTGCCCAGTTCCGAGCGAAGCGATTGGATTGCTGCCCTTGAGGAAGTTGAAGGGATTCCACAAGCCATACCGTAAAAGGCCGTGGCGAGCGATATGTAATAAAGTGCGTTTTCATTTGCTATGCATTAACCCCAAGACCAATGAGTTCCTGGAGCAAATTTAAAGAACAATGCGGATACCCGCATCCGAAAACGGAATGTCTTCAACGAACCGGCGGAATCGGGCGTACCAGGTACGCAACCGCACGTCGGACGGGGTGCCGGGGGCGGGTATGTTATCAAGTCAGCGGCCGAAAAAGTCTGCCGGAAAGAATTGATTGCCGTATTTTTCGCCAATCTCTTTTACAGCGGAGGGATCGGACGCGTTGATTTCGGCAAACATGTCATCAAGTCCCGCGGGAAAGACCGTGCATATCAGCGTGGCATCACTTTCGGAGGTATTCTTAAACGCATGTACCGCTCCTCCCGTGGGTATTCTGATGGTGTCTCCGGCTTTTGCTTGCTGCATACCATCTTCTGTATAAAAATCCACTTCACCGACAGCGACATAAAAGACTTCTTCGATATCCGGATGAGCGTGCGGGCCTGGACCTCCCCCGGGAGGCACCACCATTTCAATTACGGCATAGGACCCGGCTGTTTCTTTACCCGAAATTATCGTTCGGTACAACCCCTTGGCGATATGATAAATCTTCCTGTCGTTTTTACCTACCAATGATATACGTGCCATTTCGTTTTTGTTAATGATGTGCCGGCTTTCAATAAACTCACCCGACCAGCAGCAATACTATGTTTATAAATTTTCATCATCTTGTTTTCATCATCTTTTAACTCAGGTTTGTTACGCTATCCAGCGCGTGTCGGAACGATACGTGTTAAGTCATTTATACCCTAATTACGGTACATGTCGACCGTACGAGTGAATGTGGGCGGAATTTACGCTTTATTATTGAAGTATCATGAATATCTGAGCGAACAATTCTGCGATCGGAAAGCTTTGACGGTGGCGGAATAAGCCGTCATAGTGACGGTAATAGCCTCTGCTTCATAGTCAAAGTCCGCTTGCTGATTTTCTTTGATTTTGTTGCAAGAAGTTAAAAAGCCTGCAGCGAAATCAAATGAATACTATGTTTGCCAACATGGCCCGAAGAGAAATGTTTGGATCCTGATCTTCAGATTGAAGAAGGAATGATTGTAGTTGAACTGGCGAATACTTCTTTGTTCCTCATGAAAAGGAAACTTTTGAAACGTATAGCAAAAAAGCAGGTCGTGGGACGCAGTTTCCGGAGAACAATATCGGAACCATTATCAGTTGTGCTTTAACATCGAAAGAAGATGTAGATACAGCGTTGGAAAATGTGGTAAATTATGACTCCGATTTCCGAGGTGATGTTTTTCGGCAGGAGAAAGGATTAACCCTACCCCCCTATCCGGAATTGCTCTACCATCCGCAGCAACTCGGAGATCTTATTGACACCCAGCTTGCGGTAGATGTTCTTAACATGCGTACTGACCGTACCCAAAGAAATAAACAGTTTGCCTGCAATTTCCTTTTTGCTGAGACCGGCGTAAAGCAATTCGACTATCTCCAACTCGCGGGCGGTAAGGGATAGATAGTGCTCATAACGAGATACGGATTCCTCCACTTCCATCGGCATCATCACTGTCATGGCCACTTTTGGCTTTCCGCGCCCATTACGGATAATCACCTTGGATGTGCCGACGGTCCTTTTCCATTGCCCGGCGGACTCCAACAGTTTGTATTTTAAATTGAGGTAGCCCGGATGATCGTTACGGAAAAAAAACATCGATTCGATCAGGGTGTAATAGGTAGAGTGATGCACGGTTTTGAGGTAATAAAAATGGTCCATACCCTGCAAAATCCGGTTGTCGAAGCCGTAAAACTTCCTCAATTTTTCGTTAATGCAAATCGGCCGGTAATATTCCACATCGTGGATGGTAATGAGGTAGTCGGACCGGTCTATAATCTGCAGGAATGGTTCT
The DNA here is from genome assembly GCA_964613725.1 of uncultured Parapedobacter sp. GTDB lineage: Bacteria > Bacteroidota > Bacteroidia > Sphingobacteriales > Sphingobacteriaceae > Parapedobacter. The sequence continues at coordinate 23,051 of CAZTJY010000002.1, forward strand.
TGGCGCACGCTATCGACCGTAAGCGGTGTTCGAGAGATAAGGGCGCAGTGAATTTTTTCAAACTCCTTTTGTAGCGGTAGAAATGGCTCCATATCCATTAGGTGTATTGATCGGATGTAAAGGCCACCAAGATAGTAAACAAATCCGAAAGCCGTATTTATTTGGTTAGCTTTGCAGCCCATGCAGCATACTTCACAGTCGATCTACCGTTTGCCGTTCATCTTGCTTTGCATGAGTTCGCTACTTTTTTCGGCCAGCTTCAACATGCTGATCCCCGAACTACCCGCCTACCTCAGCAGCCTGGGTGGCGGTGAATATAAAGGGCTTATCATCGCGCTGTTTACGCTCACTGCGGGGATATCGAGGCCGTTCAGCGGCAAGCTGACCGACACCGTGGGCCGCGTGCCCGTGATGGCGGTGGGCTCCATCGTGTGTTTTGTGTGCGGATTTCTTTATCCGGTACTATCCAGTGTATCCGGCTTCCTATTCCTACGTCTCATCCATGGGTTCTCCACGGGCTTCAAGCCCACGGCAACAGCGGCATACGTGGCCGACATCATCCCGCGTGAGCGGTGGGGCGAAGCGGCGGGCATGCACGGGCTGTGCTTCAGCCTCGGCATGGCCATCGGCCCGGCCGTGGGGAGTGCCATCAGCCAGGCGTACTCGATCGATGCCCTTTTTTACTCCTCCTCCGTCTTCGCGCTGCTCTCCATCGTGATTTTGATGAACATGAAAGAGACGCTCCCAGCACGGAAGCGGCAACGACTGCGGGCATCGTCATTCCGCATATCACGCACAGACATCATTGACCCCCTGGTAATCCCGGCGGCAGTCGTTACCCTCCTCTCGTACGTTGCCTATGGTGCTATCCTTACGTTGATACCGGATTGGACAACGCACCTGGGCATATCCAATCGCGGTGTGTTTTTCGTCGCGTTCACCATATCGTCGGTGGCCATCCGCTTCTTTTCGGGCAGGCTCTCCGATCAGCACGGCCGCGTGCTCATCATCGAATACGGACTGGCAACGCTTATCCTATCCATGGGAATCCTGGCATGGGGCGAAAGCCCTTTATGGCTGGTCGTGGGTGCTGCGGTATACGGCATCGGTGGGGGCATCCTCTCGCCTGCCGTAAACGCATGGACCATCGACCTAAGTAACCCCCACCAACGTGGAAAGGCCATGGCAACCATGTACATCGCCCTGGAAGCGGGGATTGGATTGGGTGCGCTCATCGCCGGATGGGTATACTACGACCGCATTGCCCGCATTCCTTACATCTTCTTCGGCACAATGGTTGTGGCCGCCTGTGCCTGGCTTTACCTTCGGCGGTATAAGCGGCGCATGCCAATGGGGTGACCCACAGGCGCTAATTAAGCGCGCTTCCTCACACGGACCCATATCTCGCTGTAAGCGTGGCCTTTCTTTTGCTTATCCATTTTTGTAAACGAAAAGGAAGGCGCCTCAACCAACTCATACCCCGATGAAGGAAGCCATTCGGCATACACACTGGCCATGGTCTGCTGCAATACACCCGGAAACGGCCCGTTATTGGGGAATACGGCCCACGAACCTGCTTCAACAGGTAACGTCGTCAATGGCTCGCTTAACGGCTGCTCCGTAGTTAGTACGCCGATCATGTGGGTCAAATCGCCCTCTTCTTTTAAGAACTTCGCCTCGGCATCATAAGAAACATTGACGACCTCGAAAGGTGCCAAGTTTTGAAGGGAATGCATTTCTTCCCGCTGTTCGTCAGTAATGCTTTGGGCAAGCTCGACAATCGCATTGTTGACGCCCTCGAATTGCATGGGCACGCGCTTGCTTACACCGACGAAGTTGAACGCCGGCTTCTCTTCAATTCTAAATTCCATAGTGATTCCTCCTTTTACAGTGATAATAAATGACAGTTTGGGAAAGGACCTGCTTGTGTTGCTCTTGAGCGCATCCGAAGGCAGGAATCCGCTCCATTTCTTGAATGCTCTGCTAAAACCATCCATCGACTGGTAGCCATACTTAAAGGCAACATCGGTAACCCGTTCGCCTGCCAGCAAATCTTTGCAGGCCTCCGAAAGCTTCCGGTTTTTGATGTATTCGCCGAGTGTAAGCCCGGAGAGGTACTGGAATACCTTCCTGAAGTGGAAATCGGGAACGCCAGCGTAGTCAGCAATGGATGCTAGCGACAACTCGTCGGTGATGTGATCTTCGATATAATCCATCACCCGATTTAATTCGTTTAACATACTTTCTCCTTTCGACGCAGCAAAATTACCTATGCTTGTTCGATACTGCTCGACATTGATGACACAAAAATATCGGATGGCAATAATTAGAACCGACAAAAACGAAAGGTCTCCAAACGGGGAGAATGGAGACCTTTACTAACCAATTATAAACCTAAATTATGATACCACAAAGGTAGTGTATTTTTTACACTATGCAAAATTATTTGTAAAAATATTTTTTTTCCCACGCGGCCGGAAGGATGCCTCCATCCAATCAGTTAAAACTTGCCCGAAAGGCCAGCGGACTCTGGTTGGTTTTGTTTCGGAAAAACTTACTGAACGACTGCGGATGCTCGAAACCCAGTGAATAAGCAATCTCCGACACGGATAAGCTGGTGGTGGAAAGCTGTTCTTTTGCCCTTTCGATCAGCTTGTTGTGGATATGTTGCTGGGTGTTCTGCCCGGTGAGCGACCGCAGCATATCGCTGAGGTAGCTAGGGGAAAAATTCAAGCGGTCGGCGAGCGATTGGACCGTGGGGATGCCTTGGCTCAGCGCAGCTTGACCGTCGAAATATTCATCCAATATCGCTTCCAGTTTTGGCAAGACACCGTCGTTGACCGGCTTCCGCGTGAGGAACTGCCGTTTGTAGAATCTTTGTGCGTAACTCAACAGCAGCTCGATCTGCGAAATGATGACGTCGTGGCTCACGTCATCGATGCGGTTGTTAAGCTCATCTTCCATGTTGCGGAAAACGGACAGGATAACTTCCTTTTCCTTGTCCGAGAGATGGAGCGCCTCGTTGATGGAATAGGAGAAATAGTGGTAGCGCTTGATGGTTTTCGCCAAGGGGTAATTCAGCAGGAAATCGGGGTGCATCAACAGTGTGATCTGCTGGTCAATGCATTGGTTTTCCACCGTACGGCCATGCACCCGGGCGTTGTTGCCCACCACTTGATTCGGCGCAGCGAAGAACATGCCGCCCTCATTGAAATCAAAATAGGTCTGCCCGTACCGCAGGGTGCCCCCCAGATGAGGCCGAAACGAGATTTTATAAAAGTTTAGTACATGGTGGTGCTGCGGGGGTGTACCGGTAACCGGTCGATCCACACCGTTGACCAAGGCAATCAACGGATGCTGGGGAGCCGAAAAACCGGCTGCTTTCATGGCTTCGGATAGCGACTCAAAGAGTAACGGGGCCTGCTCGCTTTTCTTCATGTTACAACGTTAGGGTATTCAAAGTTAGGGTATACAAATGTAAAATACCAGCCGGTAGTCGTTCTCGGATGCCGGCTGGCTGCTAATAGGCGTCAAAATCAGCCTTGTGCGGCATTCGACAAGGCTTCCCACGCTTCCCAGGTTTTTAACCGATTGGCGTACGCCTCGCGCACCTCGGGCAGGTTGTACTTTCCGAGGAATAGGCGCAACGGAGGATTGGGAGCGTCTACAACGGCAAAAACCGCTTCGGGCGTGGCCCGTGGATTGCCTTGGTCCAAGCGCTGGATGTTGCCGAAAACCTCTGCCTTCAATTCGTCATAAATCGCCTGCCCATCCGCAAACTTCAGCGATTGCTGGCTGCCGAACTCGGTGGCATAGGCCCCCGGCTCGATGATGGTTACATCGATACCGAACGGCTTCACCTCGGTGGCCAAGCTCTCATAGATGGCTTCGAAGGCCCATTTGGACGAGCAATAATAGCCGATGACCGGATGGGTTACATGCCCGAGTGAGCTGGACACGCCCACGAGGTGCCCATGGCCCTGCTGCCGCAACAACGGCAATGCGGCCTGGATAACGGCAACGGGGCCAAGCACGTTGGTTTCATACAATTGCCGGATATCATCGGCACGGGCTTCTTCAATGGTTGACACAAGCGAATATCCCGCGTTGTTCAACACCACATCTAGCCGGCCGAAATGGGCATGGGCATCGTTGACCGCGGCTGTTACCTGCTCGGCGTTGGTTACGTCTACGGCCAACGTGAGGACGTTTGCACCGTATTTTTCTTTTAGATCGGCAATACTTTCCAATCTGCGGGCCGTAGCGACCACCTTATCGCCACGTTGGAGTGCAGCCTCGGTCCATACGCGACCGAATCCGCGGGAAGCACCCGTGATGAACCATATTTTCGTTGTCGTTTTCACAGCTTGTGCTGTTCCTGTTTGTTGTTGTGCCATTGTCTTAATCTTTAAATGAGCAATGGTACAAAGGTCGGCCGACACAGTGGCGCACACGTAGCCAAATTGGGTGGGGTTGTAGCCAGAATGGGTAGGATCTTGGGTAGGATCTATTGCTCATTCATCGAACGTGCCTCCAAATGCCGTTGGATGTCGGTGATTTGGTGTACATGCCATTTCGTATGCACGCAAATAAAAGTTAACCATTCGTATCGGGTGAGGTAGCCCATGAATGGGAATTCCATGTCGAGGCACAAAACCGTCAAGTCTTTCCCATTGGATATTTGAAGCAATTTCTCCTTGTTTCGCGTTAGTTGAGCAATGAGTCCCGGTATATTATGCGTAGTTTCCTTTGGATATACCTGGGGAGACGCTTTCGACTTCTGGCTCCTATCGGAAAATATACCACGCAGGGCCGGAACCCGTTCGTCATGTCTCCGGTCAGCAGGCTGCGTTTTAACATCGGGGAGACCCCGGCTGCTGATAATGATGTGCTCTGCGACTTGCCCGATGGTCCAACTCCCCTCAAAAGGCACTTCATCAACGCTTCTTTCAGCTACCGTATCTAATGTTTCAATTACGGTGTCAAAGACGGTTTGGATTTCCTTACGTATGTTCTCAGCTCCCATATATGATTATTTTGTGCGGTTACACCACGTCGGCGCACCAATACTTTATCGATCAAGGCAAAACTAACATGTTTCACTGGAATATAAGACTGGAAAAGTGCCTTTTTAAAGGGGGAATCCGGACAATAAGCGCTACCTTTAACCAATCCATCCAATGAAAAGAAATGAGACGCAAACCCTTACCTTCCCTACGCTTCATCGCCGCCCTTTTTATGGGTGTGGCTTGTGGCCACCGTACCGCCGCACAACGGGATGCCAAGCTGGCCACCGACACCGTAAACCTCAGCTATACGGTGGAAGAGGCCCCGGAATGGACACGGCTATTTGACCGTACGTCGGGCTGGTTTGGCGCCGACGGCATTTTTTCGATACCGCTCCACGGCGTGGATACGCCGCAGTCTACCCAGGGCAGCCAAACGTTGCTCGTATTCAGCGACACCATGATCGGCGAGGTTGAAGACGGTGAATTGCAGCCCGGCTCGGTGATGATCAATAATTCGGTGGCCATGCTGGACGGGGCGACGCCCGATGAAAACCGTATCCGGTTCTTCTGGGATAACGATAATGCAGGGACTCCGGCATCGGTGTTCGTGCCGGAAACACCTCAAGCCCGCCCGGGCGAGTATTATTGGCTGGGCGACGGATTCGTGAACCAGGAATTGGGCAATACAACGTATGTTTTTGGCTACCGGGTCAGGCATACCGATGCCGCAGTGTTTCCCTTCGAAGAGGTGGGCAATACACTGATTGCCATTCCGGCGGGCAGCCAACCGCCCTTTAAGAACCACCGGCAGATGGATACGCCGTTCTTCATCCGCGACTCGTTGGACAGCCGCAACAATGGTTCATTCGGGGCAGGTATCTTGGTAAACACCGCGGCCTCGGGTGCCCCAACCCCGGATGGGTATGTATATGTGTACGGCGTGCGGGGTCCGGCGAAGCAAGTACTGGTGGCCCGTGTGAAGCCCAAAGATTTCGAACACTTTGCCGCATGGCACTTTTGGGATGAAGACGGGTGGAACACCGACATGGACAAAGCGGCACCAATAGCCGACCGCGCATCCAACGAGCTCAGCGTAACGCCATTGCCAGACGGCCGGTATGCGCTTGTTTTCCAAACGGACGGAATCGGCACGACGGTGGGGCTGCGCATCGGCCTTGCACCGGCAGGGCCATTTGGCCCCATCAAGGAATTATGGGATTGCCCCGAAGTGAAGCAGAAAAACTTCTTCGTGTACAATGCGAAGGCGCATGCTAACCTGTCCGAAAAGGGCGAGCTACTTATCAGCTACAACGTGAATTCTTTCGATTTCCTAACGGACATCCAGAAAACGCCGAACCTTTACCGGCCGCGGTTCATCCGCGTGAAGTTTTTGTAAAAAAGAAAATCTTTTTACTACCTTAGTAAAACCAATTCACAAAAACGCCATGAAACCACTGACCTTCTTGTGGGCCAGCATGCTGCTTTCTTGCTACTGCTTGGCCCAAACCAAAGATTCATTATCCATAAGCGTGGTATACCACCCCGAACCGCATAGCCGAAATGCGCTGATAACGGTAAACGGGCACCCTGTGCCGAATACCGCAGTCGCATCCATGCCCCCCGCCATGATCCATAGCGTGGACGTTTCAAAAAACGACACCATTGTCGGTGGGCATAAGTACAGCGGCGTGGTACGGATCGCGTTAAAGGATGGATATACACCTGCGTTCATTTCCCTTACCGACCTTAAGACGAAATACACTTCTCTCCAGCCCGGACCCACGGTTTTCATGTTAGACAACCAACTGATCAGTGGCGACTACGACCGACTGATGGTGGATGAAAAATACATCCTGAAGATTGAAGTGAACCGCTTAAGTGACGCGGATGGGCGACAAAATGTGAACGTCGTGAAAGTCCTCACCCGATCGGAAGATAACATCCGGAAATCAAAGGAAATCCGCATTAGAGGCAATGCTTCCACCATAGTACCAGCCAATTACTATTCACGTGATTTCCGCTCGATAGACCAGAAATTGGAAAGGCGTTAATACAGATGTATCCAAACGGACAGCTGTATCCCCGCACTTTTCGTACTTTTAGGCCGTGGAATCATCGTTTCTTTGGCACGCATTAACTACCGGTGCAACAGCATTACAGGCATTCCTGCTGCTCACCAATATCCCGCGGGTAAACCAGCAAGCGAACCGGTGGCTGGGGTTATTCTTTTTCTGTCTCGCTACCTTATTCGCGCAGCAGTTCATTGAGGCTGTGGCCCCGGCAGACCAGAACCCGCTTGGCTGGCTCGTTCCTCTATTGGAACTCCCCCGGTGGGCCACCTTTCCCTGTTTTTTTATCGCTTTGGTCTACTTTGTAAACCCAACTGCGCCATCACGGACAGTCGTGTGGCATTTCATTCCCTTTTTCCTATTTTGCCTATACGCGGCTTGCGTGATGTTCCCAAACAGGTATGCGGATAGCCAAATCCCATTTCATCTTCCGGCAAACGCGGTGTGGGTCATCCGGCACCTGTTCCTCGGGCAGGCCCTCTTATACTGGGTGCTATCGTTCTTCCTCTTGCGGCGCCATCACCGTCAAATCAAGCGCTTTTCCGCCACGGTAGAACAGATTGACCTGGCGTGGATAACGTTTATTTTATTTGCCATGCTGGCCATGACCGTCCTTTGGCTGCTCGGCAAAAACTATCCGCCCATCGCGGCGATTGTCCCCGCTGGATACTTCGCACTAACGGTATTCATGGCTTACCATGCGCTGAACCAAAAGGTTATCTATTCGGTCGACAACAATCGGCTGGTTGAAGTCATGGAGGCGATAACCACGCCAGCTACACCATACGCCCGCCTGACCGACGAACAGGTGCAACTTTTACAAAGCAAAGTGCACCGACTGGTAGTGGATAAGGCGCTTTTCCTCGATCCATTACTCAATTTGCCGTCGCTAGCTGAAAAGGTAGGCATCAGTACCCACGAATTGTCTTTCGTGCTCAACCAGGGCTTCGGCAAGAATTTTTACCAATACATCAATGAACTCCGGGTAGATGAAGCGAAACGGTTGCTGGTGCATCCGAATTTCCGCAACAAGGATATGGCCGGTATTGGGATATACGCAGGATTCAATTCCAGAACCACGTTCTACGCTGCATTTAAAAAGATAACGGGTATGACGCCCAGGGCTTATCTTTCCAGTCCGGAGAACTGAATACGTCCACTTGTATCCAGCCGAACAGTTTGTTCGAGTTCAATGCTGACTATTGCATCATCAAACAAAAATAAGATGAAAGCAAAAACAGCAAAACATTTGTCGCTGAGCGCCGGGGCCCTCCTGGTCCTTGGCTTATCGGCGTTGACCCACCAAGCGGTCGGTATGGGGCATGCCTCCGCGCCAGTACGGACTACCATCAATTCCACCGACAGCGTGGCGTTGGATGCCCTTTCGGGATACTACCGATTCCCCAACCGGGCGGCACACATCCGTTTCTTCGAGCAGGGTGGGCAATTCGTTGCGCAACAGGTATGGGATGGCCGGGTATATCCGTTGCGTCCTACGGGTCACCTTACTTTCCAATCACAGGATGAGGCGTACAAGATTGAATTCCTCGAAAGTAATGCCGGGAAAATCGATAGGGCTAAAATCCTTGATCGCGTTATGCTGGAAAAGGTAACTTACGACCCTACCCAGCATGTGGCGCTGACGGCGGCGCAGCTGAAGCCGTTGGTGGGGAGGTACCGGCTGGAAAAAGACCCGAACATGGAGCTACAGATCGCGGTGCGGGATGGCAAGCTGGCCTTAACCCAACAATGGGACAACCAAACGATTCTCTTTGAAGCGTTCTCACCCACGGTGTTCCTCAATGAGGAACTGACCTTCCCATTGACGTTTGTGGTAGAAGACGGTGTGGCCAAAAAACTCATCTGTTTCGCGTCGGACCAGTGGGAAAGGATTGCCCATGACTAGCACCAGATTTCAAGCCGTGCTCCTTTGGGTGCTGCTTTGGCCGGCCTGCCTTTTCGCCCAAAGTGTAGCCGACCCCGTTTTCGATGATGCCGTCGCCCAGCCGCGCTACGGTGAAAAACAAGGCCCCTTCATCTTATACGATGGGGGCCATAACAATCCACTTAGCCTCAAGGGACAGTACGCGGCCTTTGGCCGTGTGCTGGAATCTGACGGCTATCGGCTGGCCACGCACACCGGGCCGCTAACAACCGCCGCCCTTGCCGATGCCCGTGTGTTTGTGACCGTAAATGCGATGCACGACATGGAAAATTTGGACCTGCCCACAGGAAATGTCTATTCGGATGAGGAGGTTGAAACACTGTATACGTGGGTGCACCAGCACGGCGGCGCATTGTTCCTCATTACCGACCACATGCCGTGCGCCGGTTCCGTAAGTAATCTTGCGGCACGTTTCGGATTTAACCTCATCAATGGCTTCGCGCAGCGGAAAGATGGCATGCCGGAGGTCTTTTCGCGTAGACGGGGCAACCTCACCGCCAATGCCGTGACGGATGCGGAGGGCGCCGTGATAGATAGCATACGCGTCTGGGGTGGCACGGGTTTCTTTCCGCCGCCGGAGGCGGTGGTGATTTCTTCATTAGGAGAAGACTATGAGCTGTTTCTCCCAACCCGCGCAGTGGAGATGGACAGCCCGGTCGCCGCAACCGTACCGAAAATCAAGGGCACGGGCTTAGCTAACGGAGCCATCTTGCCATGCGGGCGCGGGCGGGTATTTATTTTTGCCGATGGCGCTCCGTTTACCGCTCAGCTGCAAGGCATAAAAAGTCGTCAGCGCGGAATGAACCACCCCAGCGCGGCGCAAAACAAGCAGCTTTTGCTGAATGTCATTCATTGGTTGGATACGCCCTAACCCATGGGGCGCCGCAGCCTGCTCGTGTTAGGCAGGCTGCTTCCTTTTCGCTAGGGTCCTTTTAAAAGCGGTCTTACAATTGATGCGAAAGGATGTTTACGGTCTTACCGAATGGGTCTTTCACATAAAACCTTCGGACACCCCAAGGCTCATCTATAATGCCATAAACTACTGAAAATCCCGCCTCTTGCATTTGATCGTGTACCGCATCGACGTCATCAACCTCAATGGAGATGTCCGGTACAGGTGACCCGGATCCACCTTCCGAGGCAAAACTGATCTGCACCCGCGCCGTATGATCATTGCCGTATGTGCGAATCCAAGTCAAGTCCATCAATATTTCCAAGCCCAGGATTTCGCCGTAGAAACGCCGTGCGGCGTCTATGTCTTCCGTTGCCGTGTTTATCACGATTCTCCGAACTGCCATGTGTTTGTGGGTTATGAAATACAAAAATACAAAATTAGTGTTTCAGCTGCGGGATAACACGTTGTGCTTCGTCACCTCGCGTCTTCCAGCGCACCCCAGTCGCTGGGAAAAGATAGCGCGCATCGTTTTTTGCACATCATGTTGCTTCATTTTAAATATTTTCCTAATTTCGTTGTGGATATGGCAGCAAAAAGCGGGGCGGATAATTCACGGTCGAATAGTATGGACGATACGTCGCTGCGCCTACTCTTCAATGACATCTTCCAATCGTACGAACAACCACTCTTCCGGCTAGCCGCCAATCTCTGCAAAGATGACAGCATGGCACGCGACATCATCCACGATGTCTTCCTCAAACTCTGGGAAATCCGCCAGCAACTCCATGAAATCGAATCCATAGAAGCATTCCTATTTACGCTGACTAGGAACAAAGTCATGGATTACCTACGTAAAGTGGCATCTGATGCGCGCCTAAAACAGGCTATTTGGGAATCGATGCAGCAGATTGTGGCCCCTACAAACCGGGCAGAAGAAAAAGAATTCCATGAGGTGCTCGCTAGCGCCATAGACCGCCTCCCGCCGCAACGCAAGGCAATTTACCTCTTGCGTGATGCCGGGTACAACTACAACGAGATCGCCGACCAACTCCACATCTCCCGGCATACCGTCAAAAACCAAGTAAGTGCCGCACTGAAGTCCATCCGGCAGACGGTAAGCCGGCTGTTTGACTAATTTTTTCCCGCCCAATAGGACACTTCCCCCGTTGCTACGTCTATGACTATAGATAACGTATAATGAAAACACACATCCGCTATTTACTGCAGCAGTATTTCAATAACCGCGCAAGCCGTGAGGAACTGGAAGAATTCTTCCGTGTCGTCCGATCCGCTGAGCACGACGAAGAGCTCGCTGCGCTGATCAGGGAGACGTACGAGGCGCTACGGCGCGAAAACCCGTCGTCCACCTATATCGATGCGGACGGAAACCTCACGTTCCCCAAGGGCGCCGATATGATGCCCACCCCCGCCAAACGCCTGCTGCGCAACGGCAAGCGCATGGCGTTGCCCATCATGGCCGCGGCGGCAGTGGCAGCAGCCCTGTGGTTTGGGCCAAGGCCCCGCCACGAAAAAGCGGTGGATGGACTCCAAACGCAAGTGCAGGTGGTGAAACAGGCGGCAAGTGACGAAAATAAAGTCATTCAGCTAAGCGACGGCACCAAGGTGTGGCTCAACTCGTCCAGCAAGCTGGAATATCCGCAGGCATTCGACGCTTCGACACCCCGCGAGGTTTCACTGACGGGCGAGGCGTTTTTTGAAGTGACCAAAGCGGCCGATTGGCCCTTCGTGGTGCATACAGGTGCCGTGAAAACCACTGTGCTGGGTACGGCTTTCAATATCAAGGCCTATCCCGGCATGCAAAACATCAGTGTGTCCGTAAAACACGGCAAGGTGGCGGTAAGTAAAGACAACCAAACGTTGGCCACATTGGAAAGCAACCAGGAGTTGCGCGTGGCATTGGGACAAAACACGCCCACCCCAACCGAAGAAATCACACTGAGCAGTAAGGTGGCTGGCAAATGGAAAGACGGCTACCTGGATTATGAAGACGAAACCATCGCTTCGGTCATTGCAGACCTCGAACGGTTTTATGGGATCCGTGTAAACCTCCGGGATGAAACTTTAGCCAACGAAGAAATCACCATCTCGCTGCGCCGCGACAGCCATCCCGAATTTGCGCTGGATATCCTGTGCCGGCTTTTGGACAAACAACTGGAAAAACAAGAAAATCGATTCATCATTTACTAACTACCACTAAACAAAATGCTTATGGAGAGTTGACTACATCAGGAAAAGGCCATGCCGGCTGGTACCCGGCGATGGCCTGTGGATTCAATAAACACGTTACGTTATGTTATACTAAATCTGTTCAAAATTATGCATTTAACCGCAAACAAGTGCAAAGGGAGATTATTAATGAAAATATCCTTACTCGCTATCTTACTTACCGCAGCATCGACCGTTGTGTCGTACAGCACAACCGCGCAACACCTACACGAAATCAAAGCATCGTTGCCGGCAGGTACTCTGTCATTGCGCGACGCGCTGAACCAACTGGAAAAACAAACGGATATCCGCTTTACCTATCGCAGCAGTGACATCAACGGCTTTGGCCGCCTGCATATAGCCGGAAATGGAAGCAATGTGGCTGTCCTATTGGACGGGCTGATGAAGCAAACCGACCTGCATTATGAGCAGGTGGGAAATACCGTCATCATCAAGAAAAAAACGGTAACGGTGCCCAACCGGCTGGAGCGCGTGGGCACACAGGCAGCGATCTCGGGTCGGGTGCTGGATGAAACCGGCACACCCCTCGCCGGCGTAACCGTACGGATAACCGGTACACCTGTAACCACGTCTACCGATACGGAGGGCAACTTTTCCATCCGTGCAACGGAAGCTAACCCGGTCCTTGCGATATCTTATATCGGTTACCAAACCGTGGAGATTACAGCCGATAACCTGACCGATGGTGCACACATCATACGCCTACAGCCCGATTTCGGTCGGCTCGACGAAGTTACCGTCATCGGCTACGGCACTACAAGCAAACGGGTGAGCACCGGCTCAACGGCGGGCATCACGAGCGACGAGATCAGTCAGGCGCCCATCAATGACCCGCTGGCAGCCCTGCAAGGCCGTATAGCCGGGCTGGAAGTGAATTCCAGCAATGGCCTGCCCGGCTCGGCTTTTACCGTGCGCCTTCGGGGGCTCAACTCATTGGGGGGCTCGAACGACCCGCTATATATCATTGATGGCATTCCGTATTTTTCGGAGTCGTTGAACATGTTCAGGGGAGACAACGGTGGCCAAAGCCCCCTGAGTGGCATCAACCCCGCAGACATCGAACGGATCGATGTGCTGAAGGATGCCGATGCCACCGCAATCTATGGATCACGCGGAGCTAACGGTGTCGTCCTCATCACCACCAAGAAGGGCGAAGCCGGCAAAACGCAGATAAATGCCAACCTCTACTCAGGTGCCGGCCGTGTAACCAATAAGGTGAACATGTTGAGCACCGCCGAATACCTGGAACTCCGCAAGGAAGCGTTTAGCTACAGCGAAAACGACCCAAACGAAGATAACGCGCCCGACCTGACGCTATGGAGCCAAAACGAGAACACGAACTGGCAGGATAAACTGATCGGCAACACCGCACAACTGACCGAAGCGAACGTTTCGTTCTCGGGCGGTTCCGAACGGACCACCTTCTTGCTGAGCGGAACGTATCGCAATGAAACCACCGTACAGCCGGGCGATAACGGCTACAAAAAAGGATCGGGCATGCTGACGCTGCAACATAATACGCCCGACCAGAAATTTTCGGTGTCGGCAACGGTCAATTACACGGCTGACTTCAACAACGCACTGGCCACAGACATTACGCAATATTATAACTTGGCCCCCAACATGCCGGTGTATGACGGGGCGGGTTACTACTATTGGTATGGTAACGACCAAAACCCCATTGCCTTCCTCGAACGGCGCCACGAAACCCGCAATCAAGCCTTACTGACCAGCGGCGTAATCCGTTACAGCCCCATAAAGGGCCTGGACCTCTCGGCCAACATCGGCTACAACCGTACCGCTTTCAACCAGCTGCAAATGTATCCGCTCACCTCATTCAACCCGGCAAACGCGGCTACCAATATGGCATATTTCGGATCGAGCACCAATACATCGTATAACGTCGAACCCCAAGCCCGGTACACGTTTGGTGTGGGCCGCGGTACCTTCGAACTGCTGGCAGGTGGCACCTGGCAACGGAACGTACGCGACGGGCAGGACCTGCGGGCCGAAGACTTCTCTTCCGACAGCCAGCTCGGCAACATTACAGCGGCCAACTCGCTGCGCAGCCAGAATTTCGCCTATGCCGACTACCGCTACCAGGCGGCTTTCGGACGGGCAACCTACAATTGGGATAGCAAGTACATCGTCAATGCCAGCTTCCGCCGCGACGGGTCGTCGCGCTTTGGCCCCAATAAGCGATTCGGCAACTTCGGCGCCATCGGTGCCGCATGGGTGTTCTCCGAAGAAAACGGCGTCCGCGAAGCGCTCCCATTCCTAAGCTTCGGCAAGCTGCGTGGCAGCTATGGCACCACGGGCAATGATCAGATCGGCAACTACCAGTACATGGATACCTGGGGATTCACCAGCAACCCTTACGATGGCGTGGTGGGCCTCAACCCGAGCCGCCTGCCTAATCCCGATTACCGCTGGGAGCGCAACCGCAAGCTGGAAGGCGGTCTGGAACTCGGCATGCTGGACAATCGGCTCTCATTGAACGTCAACTATTATTTTAACCGGTCGGACAACCAGTTGATCGAGTATACCCTGAGCCCGCAGACCGGCTTTTCGGGCTTCATAGCCAACATGCCGGCCCTGGTGGAAAACAAAGGTTGGGAGTTTGAGGTGAGCAGCGTGAATATCGCCAATGAAACCTTCGAATGGACCACCTCCGGTAATTTGACCATCGCCCGCAATAAACTGGCAGAATATCCCGATTTCGAAAATTCGGGCCTGACGACCCTCTACGCGGTAGGGCATCCCATCGACATCGTGTTCGGCTATAAATTCACCGGTGTGGACCCCCAAACGGGCATTCCCGAATTTGCCGACCTCGATAGCAATGGCGAGTTAACGGCGTCATGGGACGACCAATACATCATGGGCAGCCGCATGCCCGCTTTCTTTGGCGGCCTGGCCAATAACCTCCGCTACAAAAACCTGCAAGTGGATTTCCTGTTGCAATTCGTGAAGCAGGAAGGGGAAGCACTCAACTACGGCTATCCCGCCACATCGGCACTTGGCATACGGGCGAACTTCGACCGTTCGGTGCTGGACCGCTGGCGCAACCCGGGGGACATAACAGACATCCCGCGGCCCGCACTGTCGTCGACGGACGAGGCCTATACACAATACAACTCCTTCTACCGCCATTCCGATGTGATGTGGGTCGACGCGTCATATGTGAGGCTGAAGAACCTGACCGTGAGCTATGACCTTACGTCAGCACTGCCCATGCTGAAAACGCAACGCATCGGTGTATATGTACAGGGGCAAAACCTACTTACGCTAACCAGCTATGACGGGTTCGATCCCGAGACGCGCGGACGCGTAGTGCCTCCAATCCGTTATTATACAGCAGGTATCCGTTTCACCTATTAATTTGAAAGAACATGACACATCGCATATATATCTTATTGCTTACCATCGCATTCGCTTTCAGCTCATGCGAAAGCTTTGTAGAACCGGGGGCGCCGAAAACGGAAATCCCCCTCGAACTCGCCTTTTCCGACGATAAAACGGCTACGGCATCCGTGGTGTGTATTTATGCCCGCATGAACAACCTCAACTACCAGTTTGCCAACGTGCTTTCACTCATCTTGCCGGGTATGATGGCCGACGAGATGGCGTATGCATTTGCGTTTGCCACTTACGATGAATTCAAAAACAACAACGTCCTCTCATCCAATCAGTATGTGGATATCTTCTGGTCATCCCTCTACCAGTATATCTACCAAGCGAATGCTTGCATAGCGGGGTTGGAAAAGGCCGACAACCTGAATCCTCAGGTGAAAAGCCAATTGCTGGGCGAGGCGAAGTTCATCCGTGCATTCTGCCACTTCTACCTGGTCAATTACTTCGGTGATGTACCACTGATCCTCACTACAGACGCGCTGGCCAACAACCACAAGCCGCGTACGCCCGCCGCTGAGGTTTACGCCCGTGTCATCGAAGACCTGAAAGCGGCCAAGGAGCAACTGTTTGATGGTTACCCCGCGGGGGACCGGGCCAACGCCGATGGCGAACGCATCCGCCCCAACAAAGGTGCCGCTAGTGCCATGCTTGCACGTGCGTACCTATATTCCGGCCAGTTCGCACAGGCTGAGACGGAGGCCACGGAAGTCATCGGCAACAGCCAATACCAACTGTTGGGCAGCGAAGACATCAGCAACGTTTTTCTGGCCAACAGTGCAGAAACCATCTGGCAGCTGCAAGCCATCAATACTGCCGGCGGCCGGAACACCTGGGAAGGCTTCCTGATGGTGCCGGCAACGGAAACAGCAGACGCACTTTTCCGGCTCGTGCCCGGTGGGCTACAGGATGCGTTCGAGACCGACGACCTCCGCCGCGAAAACTGGGTGGGCTCGCGTACCACGGCATCGGGCAATACGTACCTCTTCCCCTACAAATACAAGGCCCGCTTCGGCGTAACACCGGTGCAGGAATACACCATGGTGCTCCGCCTTGCCGAGCAATACCTCATCCGAGCCGAGGCACGACTGGCACAGGATAAATTTGCGGAAGCCGAAGCAGATCTCAACGTCATCCGCGGCCGGGCAGGCCTGGACGCGCTAGACCTTGGCGATGATGCCAATGCCCTACGTGCGGCTTTAGAACAGGAGCGCCGCATCGAGCTTTTTGCCGAATGGGGGCACCGGTGGTTTGACCTCCGCAGATGGCCCAGCACCACCGGCGACGCGGGAAAAACCCGTGCCGACGATGTCTTGGCCCCGATAAAACCCGCTTGGCAGTCAAGCGCGATTTACCTGCCCTTGCCCGATGAAGCGATCCGTACGAACCCAAATTTGTAATGCATTAACTATTGACCCATGTTTCCACGATCATTGATACCGACGCTTTGTTTGTGCCTGCTGCTCCCCTTCGGGGGGCTTGCGGCACGCAGCACCACCGTTACCGGCAAACTCATCGGCTATTCGGGAAAACAGCTCACGCTGAATTACCAGGAATACGCCGTGCTGGCCGACCTCCAGAAGCAGGAAGTAGCGGTGGCTGCAGATGGATCGTTCCGCTTCTCCATCGACATCGCGACGCCGGCACGGGCGTTCATGATTGTGGAAACTTCCCCTGTGGAAGAACGGTTTACCGTAACCCGAGGCGACGGCCGGGATACGACCATCACCACCCAAACCAACCGTTCGCAGTTGGTGTTCCTCTACCTCGCCCCCGGCAACAAGCAGCAAGTAACCGTAGACGTAAAAAACGTACAGGAAACGCTCCACATCACCGGAAGGAACCGTGCCGCGAGCCGGTACCTCAATGAGGAAGACTGGCGGTTCAACCAATACCGCGACAAACACCTGAAAAATTACTTTGGCTATGTGAATTACTCGCCCGACCAATACGCCGCATATGTAGCAAAACGGGAGGCCGACCGGCTCGCTTTCCTTGTGCAATTCAACAAACAGCAACGCATTGCGAAACAGTTGTACCACGTGAGCGAGCAAACCATACGCAACGACGCGACCATGGCGTTGCTGCTCTACCCGTCAATGCGCAACGCTTATCGGGAAGACGGCTTTTCAGCGGATACAACGTATTATGCATTCCTCCGGGAGGTGAACCTCGATCGGTCCAACACCGATAAAGGGATTGCGTATTATTATTTCCTGGATTATTACCTGAAGGAAAAGTACCGGTTGGCTGACGTCGACGACGATTTCTTCGATTACGTCAAAAACGAACTATCAGGCCGACCCCTGTATGAATATTACGCGTTTGCGCTGGCGTCTAATTTCAAGAAAAAACTCTACGCCCATTTCGGACCGGATTGCCCCTACCCGGATTTGGCCAAACGGGTGAAAGTCAAGTATCACAAACTGGAAGGCATGCTGGAAGGCAACCCTGCCCCGGTGGTGGTATTGCAGGATACAACCGGCACGGATATCCCATTGGCCAAGCTGAAGGGAAAATACCTATACATCGATTTCTGGGCCACCTGGTGCGGACCGTGCATCGCGGAAATGCCGGCACTGGATACGCTGCAGCATGACTATGCCGACGCAGATATTGCCTTTTTAAGCATCTCGGTAGACAAGGAAAAAGATAAACAGAAATGGAAGGACTTCGTAGCCGAGCGCCAACTAAAGGGTGTACAAGTATGGGTGGATGAAGAAAACAGCCGGGTGTTTACCGAAGCGTTTAATATCAAACAAATTCCACGCTTCGTTCTGCTCGACCCGGAAGGGCACATCGTGAATGCCAACGCGCCGAGACCTTCTGACAAGCGTATCCGGCAACTGCTGGACAAAATCTTGTAAGCAAGTAACGGTCATCCAAACCGGTTTTCGCTAGGTGGTGTGTTTGTGTTTCATTACTCCCCTTCTCCCAATGCGCCCCAGCCACTCAGCATGATCGCAAACATCTTCCAGGCAACACCTACATCGGCGAAGCTGTACACCGGTTCCTTTGCTTCAATCTGCAGTTCGGTGTCGGTCACCGTGCGCGCGGTAATGGCCTCCGGCTGCATGACCAATGTGGGCTCCTCGCCGTTGTCGTAATATGCCTCGATTTTGAGGATACCTGCATTTTCGGGCAGGTAAAACGGATGGGTGAAATTGATTGTTTTACTGAACGCATCAGCCGTGTAGACAACTAACTTTTGGGCGATAGGAGTCTGGGGCAACGGACTATCGGGGTCCGGCTCGGGGACATGCTGCGACTGGAGGGTGTAGGTAGATACTTCGCAAGAGTAACCTCCCACGACCGCGTTTTTTGATGACACTTCGCGATGGTACATGGTGGCGTCGAACGCGCCACTGCGAACATAGAGGTCCACGGATGGCACATAGGTCAGCGATAGCTCGCGGTCCTCCGGGGGAATCTCATCCGTTTGGACCAGCGTGCGGAGGAAAAGCTTACCTTCGTCATTCCCAACGTCGTGGTAATTATCAAATGTATAACCAAATCCATGGGCCTTGCCCAATACCACATCGCCCTTCACGTAATAGGTGCAAATGACACTGTTCAACATCAACCCTAAAGCACTAAACGGATTGGTGGTGGCATATTCTTCCAGCAGCGTAAGGAACGCCTGTGCTTCTTCGTTGTTTTCGGCGAGCTCGGCAAACTGCTCAGGCACGTCATCGCGCGAGAAATCGATTTGCTTGATGAAGAAGCCCAAGTCCACCCCATGGCTGTACATACCCATTTCAATAGTTCCCTCCGCAAACGGCGTATTATCGCCAGCTTGGTCATCAGGATCCAACGAATCGGTTTTGGCACAGGCCGAAAACAACAGTAACACGATGAAAAGATAACGGGATAGGTGCTTGATGTTCATGCGGCAAAATGGATACATGTTTTCGTTTTTATGTTATGAATCGGCAAAAATAAGGGCTCTAGCGGACTCACGCAATACCCGAAAACAAGGAAAGTTCGGCGGTATCCGAACTTTCCTTGACTTAATGGATAGTCAACAACTTACTGATCCAAGTGGATCGCTTGCACATCGGCGATCACGCCAAACGCTACCGGTACGGTACGCTCGTATACCGCCAAACCGGAGGCCTCGTCGGGTTCGATACGTAAGGTATAACTACCTTCAGGGAGGCCCTGGAGCAGGAAGAACCCGTCTGGTTCGGGTATGGCACTCACCGTGTCCGTTTCACTGATGGCATACACAATCGGGTTGGCGTCCATCGGCTGCACCACGCCTTTGATCCGGCCGTTGGTCAATTGGGTAAATACACGGATTACGGGTTTAAGCTTATAAGCACCGTTGCCCGTTTGAACGATTGACCTTGCGGCGTCAAAATCAGTCCAGAACTCGTAGGACCCATTGGGCACCAGCTCTTCATGAACATTAAACTTAAGACCACTCTCTTGACCGGAAGGCACGTCGAGCGGATGCTCGATACCATCCACCACGATGGCATTGCCCTCACCCAGTATAAAACGCACTTGCGACAGCCGGCCCACGGGGAGGGTGGTCCGTGCTAACAGCGTGTCGGCCCCGTTGCGGTAGTCGAGAATGTTGTATACCCCGGGGACGACCGGATCGACTGATACCCACCCGGCCTCATCGGTGTGGAATTCGATGCCTTGTATGTCCAAAAGCAATCCGTCAAATGCGGCGGGCGCGTCGGTCAGCCGCAGGCTGACTTCCGCTGTCTCACCTGAATTGCCGGAATTTTTCTCGCAGCCCGAAAAGAACAACAGGCCCAATGCAGCGGTTAAGGTCAATAGCGGGAGTACGACATGCTTCTTCATCTTCTCGTTGTTTTAATGATTTATTTGTTGCCCATAGGCTGATAAACGTTCGCTCGATCTAATCACCGACTTGTAGGATATTATAATAGAGGTTGCGGTGTTTTTTCCGCTGGCCGGGCGCATGGTCGCGTGCGGATTTCTTTCCACTGATTTTCTTGGCCTGCCCAGGGGGCACCTTGCCGCTGCGGCCAGCGGTGCGGTGCACGGTGCAAGACCCCAGGAAAATGATTGCTATGACTAATAAGGCGATAAGCGATTTCATTATGATAACACGTTTGGTCACGGACATGAACAAACAAAATTCTCGCCCAAACGTTAAACCATTAATTAACAGAGTTTTAACAAAACTGAAGGATGTATAGTTTTAGGGACATTCCTATTCTGTTGCATCAGCTCGCCGCTGCCGCTATCCGCGCGCTTCACCATAAGCCGATAGCAGCGCCTCCATCACCAATTCACGCGCTACACGGTCGAGGCGGAACGTGGTGGCTCCCTTTTCGCCCCATTTATTGGGCACAGGATGGATATTCGTTGGGTCCATCGCACAGAACAATGCTTGCTCGGATACGGTGAGGAAGATATTTGCGGTATTGTCTTTGGCGAGGTAAGTGGCAAACATGCGCTTGCCACTCACGCGGAAACCTGTCCGCTCGAAATGCGGGCGCTGTTCCGTTCCGGCAAACGACAGGGCCATATCTGCAAACGCTGCTCCGCTAATCATTGGGTAAAGATAAAAATAATCCCTTACAGGCACCTTTGACTACTGATGGCGGTTGCGACGTAAATGGGCATGTCTTATTTTTGTAAAACCGGTTGGTGGCGTGCCAGCGATGATGACCAAATACCATGTTTAGCGAACTAGAAAAGAACTTCAGGCAGCAGATAGCCCTCACGGACGACGAATTTGATCGGGTAACACGGCATTTCGTACCGAAAAAACTACGCCGGCGACAGCTCCTGCTGGAGCCGGGCGATGTGTGTACCCGCATGGCGTTCGTAACGAAAGGCGCCCTATACGCCTACTCCACCACCGAAAAAGGTTCCATCAACGTGGTACAGTTTGCCTTTGAATCGTGGTGGATGGCCGACCTGTATAGTTTCTTCACCCAAGAACCCACCAAACTGACCATCGAAGCACTGGAAGACTGTCAACTACTGCTCCTCAAGGCCGATCGCCTGGAGCCGCTGATGGCCGAAGTGCCGGCCGTAGAATCATACCTGCGGATACTCTACCAAAATGCTTACGTAGCTCTGCAACGCCGCATGGAAGAAACCATCGGACTCACCGCGGAACAGCGGTATACACGTTTCATGGAACGCGATGGGCACCTGCTGCTGCGCGTCCCGCAGCACCTTATCGCATCGTTTCTTGGCATAACCCCCGAGACGCTGAGCCGTATACGGAAGCAGCTTTCTTAAGCGAAAGCGGA
Source organism: uncultured Parapedobacter sp. (assembly GCA_964613725.1). Classification (GTDB taxonomy): domain Bacteria; phylum Bacteroidota; class Bacteroidia; order Sphingobacteriales; family Sphingobacteriaceae; genus Parapedobacter. Next base: position 44,875 of record CAZTJY010000002.1, read on the forward strand.
AAGTCGTTGATATATATCAATGCCATTCCTTATCATATATCATTGGACCTGCCTTCAAACGGCGGTACCTTTGTATCCTAACAAAATAACTTGCACGCGGGCTGGAAAATTTTGCACCGTTGATTAATCAACTATTTTATCACAAAACAAATTTTATCATCATGAAAAAAGGATTATTAGCTATCGCACTGCTTATCGCATCTACGGTTTTTGCCGCAGTGACACTCTGGACAAATGACGAGGCACACTCCCAGCTACAATTTACGGTGTCGCACCTCGGCCTTAGTGATGTTTCGGGCACATTCAATGATTTTGAAGTGAAGGTGAACGCAACCAAAGACAATTTCAGTGATGCGGTATTTGAACTGACCGCCCAGGTGGCCTCTATCGATACCCGCGTGGAAGCCCGCGACAACCACCTCAAAAGCCCCGATTTCTTTGATGCCGAGAAGTATCCGGTGATCACGTTTAAGAGTACGGCCATCAAAAAGAACGGAAAAGACACGTACTCCCTCACGGGTAACCTCACCATCAATGGTGTAACCAAATCGGTAACTACCGACCTGTGGTACCGGGGCAAATTGGTAGACGAAAAGACGGGTAAAGAAACCGTCGGCTTTCAACTCACCGGTGAAATCAAGCGTTCCGACTTTCATGTGGGGGATGGATTCGCCGAGCCGATGATCAGCGACGTCGTACGCATAAAGGCGGACGGCGAATTTGTGAAACAATAAGCAACATATAACATCACCTTTACCCGTATGGGCGGACGGCGTGGTGCACGGCACGGAGCCGGATCCGCCTTTCTATTGATTGATGATAATGAAAAGAAAGGAGTTTCTGGAAATGATGGTCATACCCGTAGGGACCGCAGCGGGGCTACGTAGCTTGAGCCGCCTTAATGATCGCCTCCCCGCAACCGAAAAGATGCCGGTATTATTCATAGGCCATGGTTCACCCATGAACGGCATAATCGACAATCCGTTCAGTCAGGGATGGATGGCTATGGCGAAACAGCTTCCCCGCCCAAAGGCAGTGCTCGTGGTGTCTGCCCATTGGGAAACCAAAGGCACCTTTATCACCGCGATGGATAACCCCAAAACCATCCACGATTTCGGCGGTTTCCCCAAGGCGCTGTATGAGGTGCAATACCCCGCTCCCGGCGACCCCCAACTGGCTGCCGAAACAGCCAAAATGATACAGTCTGCGCCTGTGGGGCTCGATCATGAATGGGGGCTCGACCACGGTGCGTGGACCGTGGTGCGCCACATGTACCCCGACGCCAGCATACCGGTGTTGCAACTGAGCATGGATTATAGCAAAGGTCCGCAATACCATTATGACCTGGCCAGCGAGCTGCACGGGCTTCGTCACAAAGGGGTGCTCATTGTCGGTAGCGGCAATATGGTGCACAACCTCCGCATGGTGGCGTGGGACAAGCTCGACCGCGACTATGGTTTTGACTGGGCACTGCAGATCAACGACACCTTCAAGCACCTGATTGCCGATGGCGACCACGAGCGCCTGGTCAACTATCGGCAACTGGGGCGCGAAGCACAACTGGCCGTACCGACGCCCGAACATTTCCTCCCATTATTGTACGTACTGGGCCTGACCAACACACACGAAAATATTGCCTTCTTCAATGATAAACCCGTGGGTGGTTCGCTGACGATGACATCGGTAAAAATAGGCTAATTCCCTGCCGATGTCCATGCACTGGTGCCTTTCGGTTGACGGATTTATCGTATATTGCCTGCAAGTTCACACGCGATGGCATCTCCTCCCCCATTGATCTACAAAACGGGCATCGCCGTCATCGGTGCGGGGCAGGCCGGCCTTTCTTCGGCCTTCCATCTCAAGCAATTGGGGCTTACGCCGGGGCGCGATTTCGTGGTGTTGGACCAATCGCCCCAGCCGGGTGGCGCTTGGCAGTACCGCTGGCCATCGCTCACGCTTAGAACGGCAAACGGCATACACGACCTGCCCGGCCTTCCCTTTGCGGAGACTGTTGCCGACACCCGTGCCGTGGAGGTATCAGCCCATAGCGCCGTGCCCCAATATTTCGGTGTCTACGAGCGTAAATTCAGCCTCCCGGTGTACCGTCCGATCAAGGTCATCGTGGTGTGCGAACGCGACGGGCGGCTGCGCATCGAAACCGACAAAGGCCTGTTCGCTGCCCAAGGGATAATCAACGCCACCGGAACCTGGGACACGCCATACGTCCCCGAATATCCGGGCGCATCCCTGTTCAAGGGCCAGCAGCTGCATACCCGCGATTACCAAACAGCAGCCGCATTCGCACGCAAGCACGTACTCATCGTGGGCGGTGGCATCTCAGCCATCCAGCTGCTCGACGAAATTTCGCAGGTAACGGACACCACGTGGGTAACCCGCCGTCCGCCACGGTTTGAACCGGGCCCATTTACTCCCGAACGGGACCGTGCGGCCGTAGCCCTAGTCGAAGAACGCGTGCGCCAAGGATTACCGCCAACGTCGGTAGTGTCCGTCACTGGCCTGCCCATCACGCCGGCAATCGAAGCCATGCGCGCGCGTGGCGTGCTGAACCGCCAGCCGATGTTCAGTGAAATCATGTCTACCGGCGTACGGTGGTCCGACGGCCACACATTAAAGGTAGATGTCATCCTCTGGTGCACGGGGTTCCGCAGTTCGCTTGACCACTTGATGCCATTGATGCTGCGCGAATCCACCGGGGGTATCATCATGGCGGGTCGACTGGCCACCCAAGTGGCGAAAGACCCCCGCATCCATTTGGTGGGCTACGGCCCGTCCGCGTCGACCATCGGCGCCAACCGGGCCGGCCGTGCGGCAGCACAGGAGTTGACCCACCACCTCGGCATGGGTAAATGAACGATCAAGCCATAAAATTACCATGAAATTGATATTTTTACAGCCACAACAATATGAAAAACAATGGCATCAGGTTTCTTTGCAGTTTTAGATGATATTGCGGCGTTGATGGACGATGTGGCCGTAACCAGTAAGATCGCCACACGCAAGACCGCGGGCATACTGGGAGATGACCTGGCCGTCAACGCGGAAAAGGCAACGGGTTTCCTTGCATCGCGGGAACTGCCGGTGCTATGGGCCATCACCAAAGGGTCTTTCTTAAATAAACTGATCATTGTCCCGGTGGCCCTCCTATTGAATGCCTTTTTTCCGGCCGCTATTAAAATCATCCTCATCCTCGGTGGGTTTTACCTCGCTTATGAAGGGGTGGAGAAAATCATCGAGTTTCTATTCCATCGACCGAAAAAGGGGCATGAAGTAATCCAAGAGCAACGGGAGCAGCCGGTCGACGCCGAGAAGACGAAAATCAGATCGGCCATCACGACCGATTTCATCCTATCGGTAGAGATTGTCATCATCGCCCTTGGCACGGTGCTCGAAAAAAGCCTGCCCATCCAGATCCTGACAGTATCGGTCGTCGCCCTGCTGGCAACTGTCGGCGTATATGGCATCGTGGCCCTCATCGTGCGCATGGACGACGCCGGTCACCGCCTCATCAAATATAGCAACGAAAAGGGCTGGCTCTCCACGCTGGGAAACTTGCTGGTGAAATCGTTACCCATTGTCATCAAAAGCTTGGCCGTGATCGGCACCATTGCCCTGCTATTGGTTTCGGGGGGTATCTTTGTCCACAACATCGATTATTTCCACCACGTATTGACTGCCGTACCGTCCATCGTCAAGGAGTTGGCACTCGGTATTGCCGGCGGATTGATTGCGGTGGCGTTGGCGAGTATAGTGAAATGGATAGTTAAGAAGCGGTAGAAAGCATGGTTATTTGATACGTGGCCCCGGAAAGGACGACCTGATTTGCGAAAATTATCGCTATCTTTGTTAGTTGAGAAACCAGTAGAAGTCAGGGATGTTATCCAAAAAAACCAAATACGCCATCAAGGCACTGATTGTATTAGGCCGGAACTACGGCAAGGAGCCCATGCAGATCCAACGTATCGCAGAGGCCGAACGTATCCCCAAGAAGTTCCTCGAACAGATCCTGCTGGAAATGCGCAACGCGGGCATCTTATACAGTAAAAAAGGAGCTGGGGGTGGATATAGCCTCAATAAGGCCCCAGAAGACATCCGTCTTTCACAGGTCATGCGCCTTATCGACGGCCCTATTGCTTTACTGCCCTGCGTAAGCCTCAATTTCTACCGTAAATGCGACGAGTGCAAAGAGGAGGAAGTGTGTGGCATCCGCGATACCTTCGTCGACGTGCGCGATGCGATGCTGCAAATCCTCAACGATACCAGCGTAGCAGACATCATCAACAAGGAGAA
>CAZTJY010000002.1:49282-67400 GCA_964613725.1 uncultured Parapedobacter sp.
AAGAGCCCCAACAACGGCCCGTATGTATAGCTGGCAGCCGTAAAGATGGCGTTAACGACCGAATCGTTATTGATGACCCGAAACACGAGGATGACCAATAGCATCACAATCGAAAAACCGAAATGCACGCGATTGCGTGTACGCACCAATACGCGATCGTTGGGATTGGCTTTTTTATTGAAGTTGAGGAAATCGACGCAAAACGAAGTGGTGAGCGCGGTCAATGCCGAGTCCGTGGTGGCAAACGTAGCGGCAGTGAGCCCCATCATAAACACGATGCCCGGCAAAATGGCCAAATGGTGAAGGGCAATCTCCGGATACAGGTAATCCGGCGTGGGCATGCTGGCTACGTCTATCCCGTTCTGGCCGGCGTAAATATACAGCAAAGCGCCCACCGATAGGAAAAAGAGGTTGATGACCACGAAGATGCCCGTAAAGGTGAGCATATTCTTCTGGGCCTCACCGATGGTCTTCATACTGAGGTTCTTCTGCATGAGGTCCTGGTCCAGCCCGGTCATGGCAACCGTAACGAATATACCGCCAAGGAAATGCTTCCAGAAGTGGATGCGGTCGCCGAGCAGGTCATCCCAAAAGAAAATCTTGGAGTAGCTGCTTTCCTTCACCGTTTCAACGGTCTCCAGCAAGCCCAAGCCCAAGCTGTCGGCCATAAAGTAAATGGATAGGATAACCGCCAGTACCAAAAAAAAGGTCTGCATCATATCGGTGATGATGATGGTTTTTAGCCCCCCTTTGTTGGTGTACAACCAGATGAGCAATAGGCACAGCGCAATGGTAACGGCAAAGGGCACATTCCACGCATCAAAGATAAACCATTGCAGGATGATGGCCACCAAATAAAGGCGGAAGGCCGATCCGATGGTGCGCGACACCAGGAAAATCATAGCACCCGTCTTATAGCTCCGGTGACCGAGGCGCTCCTCCAAATAGGTATAGATGGAAGTAAGGTTCATCCGGTAATACAGTGGCAACAGCACATAGGCGATGATGATGAACCCGACGGCATTGCCGAGGATGAACTGGAAATAGCCGAAGTCGCTATTTCCCACCGCCCCCGGAACGGAGATGAACGTTACGCCCGACAGGGCGGTGCCGATCATCCCGAACGCTACCATATACCATTTGGCGTTGCGGTTGGCCACGAAAAACGTGGCGTTATCGGCCGACTTGCGTGAGGTGAGGTATGCCACGCCAAGCAGCAGGCTGAAATAAACGACCAGAAAGATAAGGAGGACAGCAGGTGTCATGGGTGTTCTTGAAATTAATGGTCCGTTACGCGCGAATGTTCAATCGCTTTGCGCACGCTACCGTGCTTTTCCAGTAAATCCGACGCGGTCTGCGCATCAATGCCGGTTTCCTCCATGATGATACGGATCCCCCGACTAAATAGTTTGTTGTTGGTCAGTTGCATATCGACCATTTTGTTCCCTTTTACACGGCCCAGTTGGATCATCACCGTGGTACTGATCATGTTGAGCACAAGCTTCTGCGCGGTGCCGGCTTTCATGCGGGTAGAGCCGGTGACAAACTCGGGGCCTACGATGACCTCGATAGGATATGTGGCGGCCTCTGCGATAGACGTACCGGCGTTGCAAACAATACATCCTGTAACGAGCCCGGCGTCGTTGGCCTGCTTGATGGCGCCCAGTACATAAGGCGTGCCGCCGGATGCGGCGATACCCACTACAACGTCTTTACTGTTGATGCCATGCTCCTGCAGGTCAATCCACGCCTGCTCCAGGTCGTCCTCTGCAAACTCAACGGCCTTGCGGATGGCCGTGTCGCCACCGGCGATAATGCCGATGATCCAATCGTAGGGTACCCCGAATGTAGGGGGGCACTCCGAAGCATCGAGGATACCCAGCCGACCGCTGGTACCGGCACCGATATAGAACAACCGCCCACCGGCCTTCATGGAAGCCACGGCGGCTTCGATGAGCTGTTCGATCTGGGGGATGGCCCGTTGTACGGCCAGCGCCACCGTCTGGTCTTCGTTATTGATGTTGGCCAGTAACTCACCAACCGTCATCTGGTCCAAGTCTTGATAATTCGATTCTTTCTCCGTCGTATTTGTCATCTCGCTCTCGTTGTTTTTATTGTAATGCCATGCACTCGCTTTGGCCATCCAAAATGTCGTTAAAGTAAAGAAAAAACGATTAGAAATTATGGAAATAATTCATCTATCCGTTTAAACGCCTACTTTTCCCGCCGCGCCTCCTCACGCGCCTGCTGCTCTTTGGCAGCCAACAGGTAAACCAGCGATGCCGTACCATCCATGGTCGGTTCGTTGGTACTGTAGTCGCCATAATCATCGTGGTACACGGCCAGATCTGATTGGAACGGCGCATGGGCGTCGGGCTTGGTCAACCGGATGCCGATCAGATTGTTGAATATACTGCCAAAAACCGGGCCATCCACCAAGCCCCCATCGATCGGAAAATTTTCCTGGTGGGTAAAAGCCGAGTGTGGGTCGGTGGGCGTATCGCCCCACGCCGGCAGGCCATACACCATGCTCGTGCCCCACGGGTTACAGCCGAATAGCCAGTCGAAGTTGGCTTGCTCCAGCTGCGCGTAGGTGTCATCGTGTGCCAGTTCGCGGTACCATTGGCATTGGATGGCAAAGGCGGTGGTGAGGTTGTTGCTGCACCATATGAAAGGCACCCCGCGGTAGAATGCATTCTGGCCAGCGCGCGCCCACACCTGCTCGATGCCTTGGCGGTAGTAGTCGATTACCTCGTCGCGCTGGCTGCCCTCCAGGTGCTGGGCCAGCTCGCGGTGCCCCAAGTTGATGAAGGGATACCATTGGTAGTGTGCCGCCGTGTCGTTCGCCATCCAGGGTGTTACATGTTCCTGTTTCGCATAGCTAAGGGCCTCCTGCAGGAAGTGCCCTTCGCCAGTGGCCTGCCACTGGGTGGCAGCCGCCAACGCCATGTCGTCCACCCAATTGTCTTCCGCATAGATGTAGGGCGATTTCACTGAAGCCGTCTGTGTAACACCGGGCTTTATATTCGCAAAATCATACGCCGTCGTGGCCTTGCCGCGCAGCAGCTGGGCATAGGCCGGATTGATCGGCTGGAAAATAGTACTTCCCAAATTGAAGGCGCTCGTGAACTTGGCTGCGGTAGAGCTGGTACCCGTGGTGTTGTTCATGAACTTGCCTCGTTGCTGTGGCTCACCGCTCACAAAATATACCGGCCGTTCGTAGCCGCGGCCGTAAAAATCGTCCTCGCCCGGCATGCGCATACCAGCGTGGTCCCTGTCGTCTGCGATCTGGTTGAACAACAGCTGGGGTTCCGGATGCATTTTCAGTAGCCAGTCCAGTCCCCATTTGGCTTCATCCAGCACGTCGGCCAGGCCGTTGCTGCCTTTCAGTCCATTGGCTTGTTTATCGTCTTCAAACACGTCGGGGAAATCGCGGTAAGCGGCCAGGAGGTGATACGTCGCGTTGGCCGACGTGGTGGAATACTGCAAATAGTCGGATGCGTCGTGCCAGCCACCCGCCACATCGATGTGGGTACTGTCAGGCAGGCCGGCAGCTGCGGCGTATAGTGTGAACCCGTCATGGGTATGGCAGCTATCCTGCAGAAACGGATTAAACAGCGTGCGCTGCTGCCGCATGTAGCGAAGCGCGAAATCGGCCGCACCGTCATACACATCGGCCGCGATGCGGAATTTCGGCGAGCGCGCCCCATCCACCTCGAGGTAATACGTGCCGGTGTCGGCGTGTGCCGAAAAGTCTAGCCGGTAGGAGGTACGGAACGGACCGTAGGCCCCGAAGTCCTTCCCGGTACGCGCCGTATAAGTCGTTTCACCAGTATGGGCATCGATAAGCGAAAACCTCCGGAAACGCTGCTTACCTTTGCTGCCTAGCACGGCTATCTTGATGCCCTGGGGGGTGTAACCCAGTTGGTTGATGCGTATCCAAGCTCGCTTTTCGAGATCGCCGTACGCCAGGCATACCACCTTACCGTCCATGGTGCTTGCAACCAGCCGCTGTTTGTTGAGCGGGAGCATGGGGTTTACCATGGCATTGGATAGTTTATATTGCCAAGCCACCCCGCCGCTGGCAGCGTCTAGGCCGCTCACCAGGCCCGAATGGCTGGGCACGAACACCTGCCCGTTGCTGGCAGCGATGGCCGAGGGGGTAAGCTCATAGGGCAGCTGCAGGGCCGACCGCCAGTCGATCTGCATGGAATCGGCCGTGGTGGAAATGCCCAACACCTGGCCGTCCATCGTCTTCACATACACGAGCTTACCGTCTTCCGATAAGCCCATGGATTCACGGACACGGATGCTGTCGATTTTCTTGCGCCATACTTCCGCACCGGTGCGCGCATCCAACGCGGTCATGTACCGATCGGGCGCCACGATAAACACGCGGCCATTGGCCCCTACGGGGTAGCAGGCCGCCGGTGAGAGCATGCGACTGGAAGCACCGTTGGACCACTCCCATTTCAGGTGGCCATCGGTCGGATCGAGCGCGTAGAAACCGTTGCCCCATGAGCCGAAGTACAGCGTGTTGTCATACAAGAGCGGTTTGCCGGACACGTAGCCTTTCACGGCATCGAACGACCAACGCAGCTGGCCCGACTTGATGTCGATGGCGCGAAACACGCCATCGGAGGCACCGATATAAGCGACGCCTTTGTGCACTAACGGCGAACCCAGCACCGCTTTTTCCGTAGCGTACTGCCACCGCTCTTTGCCGGTTTCGGCGTCCAAGCCGTAGATATGGCGGTCGGTAGAACCCACCACCACGTAGTCTTTCCATACCGCTGGGGTGGAATATACTTTGCCGCCCGTTTGGAAGGCCCACGCTTTACGGCCGGTCTGCGCGTCGAGCGCATAAACCTGCCCGTCGGTATTGGCTGTTATCACGAGCTGCTTGTAGGCAGCCAGTCCGGCACCGATATCGCTATCGTCTTGGAACGACCATACCTCGCGCACGGCGGCATGCCGCGTATTCACGTCGTAGCTGGGCCGGTGATAGTAGCGGCGTTCCGATTTGAAATGGTGGTTTACCAAGGGAATGGTCGCCCATGCGGTTTGCGTACCCACGCCTGGGTTGCGCTCCTGGTAGGTGGCTTGACCATTTCCGATGGTAACGATATTGTAGCCACCCACGGTGTCTTCGGCCCGCAGGTTAGAACGACCCATGATACCGGGGATACCCTCGAAATCGTATTCACGGTTCAGGTGGCCGTGGCCGCAGAAAAAGAGTTGCACATTGCGCATCTTTACACGGTCGAGCGCTTCGAACCAGTTGTTGAGCGACGAGTCTTGCGGGTAATGGTTTACATAGATGAGCGGCATATCCACATCGGGATGTGCCGCGAAGAGGGAGTCCATCCACACCAGGTTTTCGCGGGGCACCTGGCCTGGGCTCATGCGCATGTTGGGGCCCGAGTTCGTACCCACGAAGAAGTACCCTTTGTGCACGAAGGCGAACGTTTCGCCGCCGAAAACCTCGCGGAAGCTGTTGCCCCCGCTTTCGGACCAATTGGTGTCGTGGTTGCCCGGAATAACATACCAAGGGATGGCGAGACTATCCAAGATTTGTTTGGCTAACCGTAGCTCCTCATCCGAACCGAACTCAGTGACGTCGCCCGACAGGATGACGAAGTCGAGGTCGGTATTGGCATTGATGTCGGCTACCGTGCGCCGCAGGTCATTCGCACCGGTGGTGCTGCCCACATGCGTATCGGTGACGTGCGCAAATTGGAAGGGCTGGGCATGTACGACTAGCGCCGTAAAGAACACCAGCACCTTCAATAGCGCCATCGGTTTTAATAGGTAAAAGGGTTTTTTAGCCGTCATGTTATGCAGGCACACTTGCGACTCATGCTATGCTAGCCTTATTTCGCTGTAAACTGCCTAATGCTTGCCACGGGCACTTCCGTGCGGTTACCTGCGAGGAAGTGGTGGTATACCCGGCCCACATAGCCCGTCCACCAATCCGAAAAGTCGCGCATTTCGCCGCTTGCCGTATTCAGCAGTTGCAGGCTACCCTCATCGTTGCCATTGGGCCCAATTAGTCGGATACGGTAATCCACGCGGGCGTAGCCCGACGAAATCTCTATTGTTTTGTTCACTACAATCGGTTCCCAACCCGTAGCTTCGCCGAAAGCCACCGGGCTTCCCAAATTCTGCCATTCGCTCTTCGCTCCCGTTTCATTATCGGTAACATACTGGAACTGATACTGCATTTTCAATGGCGTGGGCTCACCCGGTTTTTCATACAGCAAGTTATAGAACTTCACCCAGGCGGTGGTACCTGTATGTTCAGTAGTAATGGTGGGGTAGGGCGCCTCATTGTCGATGATGATCGGCGGTTCGTCAAAGTCATGTATAATTACATTATGTTTGCCGCCGGGCAGCTCGATGTCGCGGTCGTACACCAACGTCAGGTCGCCCACAGCCCCCCGGTACAGCTTCAGGTTTACCGTTCCCGCCTCGGTGGCAAAGAATCGGCCCACGGCACCACTTGGAACGGCGTTGTAGGTAGCAAGGGGGGTAGTCTCATTGGTCAGCACCTGGCCATTCAGTTCTACTTTGTTGATATTGTTTGCCGTTCCGGTTGTGGTAGGCACCATGTAGTGCAACTGGAACTGTGCCGTGGTCGCATCGTCGATTGGGGTAGTGTCGTACTCCACCACATGTTTCTCACAAGCCGTGAAAGCCACGATGGCGACGAGGGCCCCTATTATCTTATTGAATCGGTTCATAACGTTTACCATTTACAGTTTCAAAACTTAATTCGTGGGCATATCGCCGGGGTACGCAAACCAAGGTATCGAGGTTTGGTAATTATCGGCCGTGCCCGGTATGGGTTTCAGTGTTTCGAGCGACTCGAGGTTCCACATATACTCCGAGTTGTAGCGCGGACGCAGGCGGTAGCTTGGCGAGCCTGCGTTCTGGATGGCGTATGCACTTTTACGGCCCTGCACCTGTGCGGGCGCCATGTATAAGCCCTTATATACCTTGGTGGGGTCGGTATCCCATTTTTGTTCCAGTAGTGCTTGTATCCAACCGTTGCCATTGCTTGGGTAGTCGCCCGTATATTCAATATCGTAGTGGTATTTGCGCATATCCACCCACGCTTCGGGAGCGCCCCAAGGGTACAGGGCCACCCATTTTTGCATCATAATGTGCGAGAGGGAGAAGTCTGCCATGCTCAAGCCGCCTACATATGGACCGTTAAGGTATTCCTCGCCCAGTTCGTTAAAGAGGCCTTCCTCAATCTTGTCGCCGCCAGTGGGGCTGCCTTCCCGGCCGGTATAGATGTATTGGGCCGACGTTTCCATATCGCCACGTACGCCATTCTTGAAGGCCTCAAAGGCCTGTGCCTGTTGCCCCAGTTTCCAGTAGGTTTCCGCCACGCAGAACTGGATTTCAGCATAGGTGGTGAGGATGTAGGGCGCGTCATCACGGTAAAGCCATCGGCCAATGCCGTCATGTTCGGCACCCTGCCATGTCGCTGTAGCCTCCCGACCGTAGTAGTTGGGTGCGGTACCAATGGGCCCTGAGCGCCCGGTAAAGCTGCCGCCATAGTATCGATACGCTTTTACGCTATCCGCATCATCAAGATTGAGGTATGTAGGATTGCTCGTCGTTGACAGCTTCACCGTTACCCGGGGGTCGAAATGCCCGGGTTGGTCCATCAGCGTATCGGTGATGATCTGTTTGTCGGCCAGCCGGTAGGGGTGGTAATCGTTGCCCTCCAAGCGGGTTTTGTCGCCGGTGGCCTGGTCATATTCAGGCACCGTGCCCGTCATCACCTGGACTGCATACTCATGCTGGAAATAGTCCCAGTTGAAGTTGTTGCGCGAGGTGCCCCAGAAGTTGTTATATCCGCTGTAGGGGGCCGATTGGGAGCCACCCGCGATGGAAACTGTGGCATCGTCAGCCGGACTTTGGAACGATTTGCCCGCTGCGTCGACCAGCTCCTGTGCATAGTCCGAAGTGAAATTCGTCTTGTTGGTGAGCGACGCCAGGTTACGCACAATCACTGCATAGGCAAACTTAATCCATTTGGACTTATCACCTTTGTAGATGAAGTCGTTGTCGCTGATGTTAGAACCGTAGTTGTTGTCGTCCTGGCGCTCCAGCAGTTCGATGGCTTCGTAGGCCCATGCCCGCACCTGGTCGTACACCGCATCCTGGTAGTCGTAGTCGTGCGAGAGTAGTCCCGGCACGAAAGCATCGGTCATCGGCACTTCGCCGTGCACCTTGGTGAGCATGTCCCAGCTGAATGCTTTCATGGCCAAGCCAATGCCTGCTAGTGTCCAATGCTCTTCTTCCATCGATTGGTTGATGAGGTTTTGGAGATTCATCCCCTGGTTCCAATACACTACCCGCCAAATCTCACCACCGGCATCGCTACCCAGGCTGTAATAATGATTGGCGAAAGAGGTATAACTCGTTGTTCCCATCATTTGGGTCATCGGGCCCAGAGCGCGGATATCCCAATAGATGCCCTGGTATTGCTGGGTGATGTTTGCCAGGTAGAGGAACCCATCCACTTCCGCGGGAGCATCTACGTTATGGTTCACATCCAGGTATTTCTCGCATCCACCCAAGAGGAGAAGCAACGGAAATATGTATATGAATAGCTTTTTCATTGTCATTCTTTTTTTTTAGTTCAACACCAAACTGACCCCAAATGTAATCCCGCGCGGGTTGGGCATCGACCATACGTCATACCCTTCGCCACCCGTACCGCCCGCCGCGGCGGAGACGGTGTTGCCCACCGCGTCGATGCCGGAGTAGTTGGTCCAGGTCAGCAGGTCGTTCCCTACCACGAATACGTCCAGCCCGTTTACAATGCGGGTACGGCTCAACAACGATGCCGGTATGCGGTACGAAAGGCGCAGTTCCTGCAAACGCAGGTAGTTCACGTCTGATTCGAGCCAGTCTTCATCGTTCCCGATATACACGGTGGTGCCGTATACGCGGTAGTCGGTTACGATGTTGTTCCGAGTGGGGTTGGCCGAGTTTTCGTTGCCGTCGCGCAGCACCCCTTCAAAGATGTGCGGCCCGCTTTCACGCAGTGCGACCGACTCCCAACTGGTGCCGCTATTCATCATAGCGCGCTTGGTGCCGTTTACCACGGTGGCCCCTACGCGGCCAGCAAACAGGGCCGATAGGCGGAAGTCTTTAAACCGCAGGCTGGTGGTGATGCCGAAGCGGAGATCCGGTTCGCGGTCGCCCACCACCGACCATACCGGGCTCACCAGGGGTAACCCGGTCGACGGGTCGATGAGGATGTCGCCCCCGTCATTGCGTTCATAGGCCCTGCCCGTCAGCGTGGTGATGGGATGGCCCACCATGATGCCGTTCCGGAGGTTGCCCGAGTTCCAGGTATAGGGGTTATAGTATTCCGTTACGTTTTCGGGGAGGTAGAGTACTTCCGAGCCGCCATGCGACGCATTGAAGCCCACGTTCCAGGTCAGCCCATTGGGGTTACGCACGATGTCGCCGTCGATGTGCGCTTCCCAGCCCCAGGTTTTGAACGATCCCACGTTCATCGTGTTCAGCACGAATCCGGTGGCGTAGCTCAAGCGGAAGCCCTTCACAATCTGGTCTTCGTTGCGTGTAGCGAAATAGGTGAAACTCGCATTCAGCCGGCTATTGAAGAGCTGGATGTCTAGTCCAGCCTCATGGGCGGTAGTCATCTCCGGCCGCAGGTTGGGGTTTGGGCCGGTAAAACCGTACTTGAACCCGCCGCCCGTCAATTCGGTAGCCTCCAACTGGGGGTCGATCTCCAAGGGGCCAGCATCCTTGCCCACCTGTGCCAGCGAGCCGCGCAGCTTCAAGTAATTGATGGCCTCGATGGACTTCATAAAGGGCAGGTCAGACACAATGAGCGATCCCTCGATGGAGGGGTAGAAATAACGGTTGTTGTCTTTCGGTAGCGTAGACGACCAATCGTTCCTTGCCCGCAAGGTAATGAATGCCAGGTTATTGTATCCGAATTCGAACTGTCCTGAAAACGCCTGTATACGCCGTTTCGTATTGCGCTGCGAGGAGGTTTGCGTAGCCGGGTCGGTGTTGTTGATCGATTGGAAATCGGGCACCACGAAACGCGTACCGTAGGTCGCTTGCCGGGTTACACCATTTTCCAACTGGTGGTAGCCCACTTGTCCGGAAAAGGAGAACTTGTCTTCGAAAAAGCTGTTGTTGTAGCCCGCCAGAATGTTGATGGTGGGGTCGGAGAAGTTGGCCTGTATCAAATTATACTGCCCCACACCGGCGTTATTGGCTTGATAATAGGGGTGGTGCGAAGTCTCGAAGGTCTGCATGCCCACGTCCCAGCCGACCTGCCCCCGGATAAAAGTGTTCTTCACTGGCGTCAGATTGAGCGCCACATTGGTAAGGAAACGGTCAGATTTATCGAAGTACTTGTTCTTGTTCAGCATGAACAAGGGGTTCAGCAGGTCGGTGTCGAGGTAATAGTCGGCCACCCGCATGTGGCTGCCATCGGCATCGAGGTAGTTGAGCATGTTATCCACCACGGGCCACAGCATGGCGCGGTGCAATGGGCCGTCCGTGCCACGGAGCACCTTTTGGTTGCCGGTACGGGTGTATTGCATACTGCCTTCGAACTTCAGCCAGTCGGTAATCTCGGCCTGACCGGCCAAGCTCAGGTTGGTCCGGTTGTAGTCGGTAGTCTTGATTACCCCCTCTTGCCCCAGATAGGAGAAGCCAGCCCGCATGGTGGCCCGGTCGTTTCCCGCATCCACCGACACGTTGTGTTTATTTGTGTAACCCGTTTGGAGCACGGCAGCAATGTTGTCGTAGATGGGCACGCCTTCGGGGTAGAGCCCGCCATATTTACCTTGGTAGTAATAGTTGGTGGTGCCATAGTATCCGTTGGCGTATTTATCCTGCATCTCCGGATAGCCGTAGGCCTTGTCAAATTTAAAAGAATTGCTGTACGTTATCCGTCCTTTGCCGGCGGTGCCTTTTTTGGTGGTGATGATGATGGCCCCATTGGAGGCGTCAGAACCGTACAGCGCAGCAGCGGCCGCTCCTTTCAATACCGTAATGGACTCGATGTCTTCGGGGTTGAAGTCGTTGCCCCGCGAGGAGAAGTCGAGGTTACGTACGGAGTACGAATCGCCACCCGCGCCCGCCATATTGATCGGGTCGAACGTACTGTTGTTCATGGGCACGCCATCTACCACATACAGGGGCTGGTTATTGCCCGATATGGAAGTGATGTTGCGCAGCACCACGGTAGTAGAAGCGCCCGGTGCGCCGCTCGTGGACGTGACGTTCAATCCCGGCACGCGGCCTGCCAGTGCGGTGATGAAAGCATCGCGCCCCGATTCGCTGATCGTACTGCCATCGATGTGTTGTACCGATGAGCCGATGGCTCGACCGGTACGCTTCATGCCGAATTCGGCAGTTACCTCCACTTCACCCAAATCGCGTACACTGGGCACCATGGTAATGGCTAGCGTCGTACGCGTACCAATTGGCACCGTTTGCGTTTCAAAGCCCACGGCGGTAAAAACGAGTGAGCCTGTTTCCGGTGCGTTGATGGTAAAATTGCCGTTGCCGTTAGTAGACGTTTGGGTAGGTGTCTCTGCCACCCGGACTGTCACGCCAGAAAGGCGTTCGTTCGCTTGGTCATACACCGTACCGGAAATCGTTCTGGTTTGTGCATAGCCCATGGCCACGCAACACAAGAACAAAAAGGTAAGTGTAGACTTCAGGTTTTGCTTTTTCACATTAACACAATTTAAGTTAAACAATTAAAGTAATAATTGGCCTCTGTCTCCTACACATTTGCACAAGTGACAAAACATTACACAATAATAGGAAATAGTTTATAAAATTATGCATGTTTATGCCGTTTTTTTCTTACAAACAGCAATATCCTTCTTATTATAATACGTTTTGCCGGTTGTAACATTGCTTTTTTGCGATTTTTTGGGAGATTATCCGCATTGTCACCAATGCGCTTATATAAAGTGTTCGACAAGTGAGCTTAATCGGCTCATTCAAAATCCGCGTACAACAAATATTGCTTACGCATGACTTTGTATGCGGCCAAATCAGCCGCCCACGATTCACGAATCTCGGCTTCGCTCTGCCCGGCTATAATCTGCTTGCGCAGTTCGTCGGTGCCGGCCAGCTTGTCGAAAAACTCGGGGCGCGAGAAGAACGTATCTTTGAATGGCGCCTTCTCGTAGAAATCGATCAAGTACTTCAGTGTAAAAGTCTGCTCATGTGGCTCCAAACCTCGGAGGTCCAAACCATAGCATTCGTTGCCCTGCTGCTCTACATGGGCAGCCATGCCGGGGCGCGTGCCGGGTATGAACGTGAAGTCGCCGAAGACCGGATTGGGATAGCCCAATACCTGGAAGGGCCAGTCCGTGCCGCGGCCCACGCTGATGTCGGTACCCTCAAACAGACATAACGACATATATAGACGCACCGAGAGCGGATTGGGCAGGCTGGGCGAGGGGATAACCGGCAGCTCGTACGAAGTGCTATGGTCGTAGTTCTGCACCGTGATGACTTCGAGGTCGCACTGCGCACCGCCATCGAGCCATCCTTCGCCATTGATCATCTTGGCCAATTCGCCCACGGTGAGGCCATGGATCATGGCTATCTCATGGTAACTTACGTTCGACTTGAATTTGTCGTCTTTACGCACCGGACCATCCACTTGGTCGCCATTGGGGTTGGGGCGATCCAATACAATCAATTTCGTTCCGTTGTTCACACACAGCTGCATCACGCGGTGCATGGATGTGATATAAGTATAAAACCGCGCACCGACGTCTTGCAAGTCAAATAGCATCACATCCACGGCGGCGACGATGGAGTCGGCCTTTTCGTTCTTGCCGTACAGCGAGTACAGCGGCAGGCCGGTTTCCTCATCGACATCATTCGAAACCTTCTCTCCCCGCTCGATATTGCCGCGGAAGCCATGCTCTGGGGCAAAGGCAAACTGCAGGTCCACCCCTTCGTCTAGCAACACATCCACCAAGTGGCGGTCGCCCACAACGGAAGTCTGGTTACCCATCAAGCCTACCTTCTTGCCGGCAAGCAAAGGCAGGTAACGATCGAGTTGTTCGGCGCCAGTGCGGATGGCCTTATCATGGTCGATGGCATCGGCCGTATCGCTACTACCTTGCTGCGCGCTGCCGCCGCATGCCAATGCCACCATCATCAAAGGAAGCAATACCAAAGCGAAGATCAATCTCTGTTTCGCGCTGCTTTTATTCGTCGTAAAGAAACCCATACGTCAATTTTAAGGCCTATACTCAATTGGACATACAATGTTAGCGAATAATTTTTAAAACAGTGCATGTTTTTGCATGTTTTTTAAAAAAGACAATAAAACAAACATGCAAGCTAAGCAAGAATATTAAGCCTCAAAATTACAATATGCTGTTTTACAGTAAAATGATTCAAGCTTCAATCATATCTGCATTCATCGATATTGCTACTTTATGCAATAATATACGGATTACCCGCAACAAAAAAGCCTGCATCCGCACACCGGATACAGGCTGTTCTATTTAGTAAATTAAAATCAATTAGGGTTTATCCCACCAAACCGGCTCGTTCAAATAGGTCGGCTTGTCAGCATTGGGATTCGCAGCCAATACCTCCTGGACATTGTAGTTGATTTCGTAACTCGGCACGGCAAACCGTCTTGGCCAGTCTGTCGACGTAGGGTACGCATCAACGTACACATGTGAGGGGCGATTAAAGCCTTTATAAATTCCTTCCGCTTCGTTATAATTGCCCGACCCGTCCGTGCAAAAATCCATGCGCCGCAAATCGACCCACAGCTCAGGCGAATAAGAAAGGGCAATATACTTCTGAATCATGATATGACTAAGCGTCAGGTCGCTGGCATTTTGAATAACCGACGTACTATTAAGATAGTCTTCTATTACACCCGCATCAATACCCATGATATTCATGTGCGACCGCATCCCTGCTTTGTATGCTTCGAGTGCATCGGCCGGCTGCCCCATTCTGAACCGTACTTCTGCTTCAATAAAGCGTGCCTCCGCATTGGTAAACAGCAACCCTTTCGAATCCTTTTGCGTATACCAGGTGCCTGTAGCCGTCATTTCCCCCTCCAAGGTCGGCGATATTGGGTTTCGGCGCAATTGCACGTACTTCGCATCGGAAGCCAACGGGCCTGTCTTCGGCAAATCCGACTGCATATCCACGCCAATACTCCTCACGAACTGACCGTCTATCAATGCACTGGGAATGAGCAGATCAGTACGGGGGTCCTCCATGTCGTTGCTACCGGAAGGAGCGCCCGTATAATTATTGGTAATGTAATCGTAATACAACTTGGTTATACGCGACGCACTGTTGTTCTGGTACTGCAAAGAGGCCTTTGTAGCAGATGCAGTGGTTTCCGTTTCATCCACATATTGCAGGATGGTACTGTGTGCATCCGTTTGCGGTCCGTTGGCCAATGCTGCCAATACGGCTTGGGGATCGTAGCTCGCCAGCTTGGAGGTGTGATTCAAAAAACGCGCTTTCAGCCCATAGGCCAGGCGAATCCAACTGTCTACATTCCCGCCATTGAATATGTCGCCTTCTGCCAGATTCGCGGCGCCAGCCTCCTGGGTTTTGCCAAGGTCTGCAATGGCCTCGTCTAAAAGGGCCAACACCTGTGTCTGTATGTACTCTCCGTCATCAAACCTCGGCGTAATGGTTGATGGATCGTTGAAATCATCGTAGGGCATCATCCCGTAAAAATCGGCCAACGCACCGAATCCCCATGCCTTGATGATTTTGGCCACGCCGATGTAATGATAGGCACCCACCTCTTCGGCCTTTTCTATCAACGGGTCGATGTTAACCGCCGCATTGACATACCAGGCCTGCCAGGGCCAATTGGCACTGGATTCATTGGAGTACCAGCGTGTTAAATTCCAATTGTTGTTCACCGCGTAAGTAACGGCCAGCTGCTGTGAAATAAATGCTGCACGCGTTCCGGCGCTTTCATAAGCATCCGCAAACTGAGCCAGCAGGGGCGGCAATCGCTGTTCTGGGGTCGGAACCGTGGCGTTTGCGGTATTAGGGTTCTCATTCACATCGAGCCATTTTTCACACGAGGTAAGTGTGATAAAAAGTACGGCCATATATAATATCTTCTTCATCGTCGTAATCTTTAAAATCTAACGTTTAAACCTACCGCGAAACCAGCTGTGGCCGGTACCCCGGCATAATCGATCCCTACCGAGCCAGAGCCGATCACCCCTGCCCCAGCAGCACTGGTTTCGGGGTCCATTCCGGAATAATTGGTAAGCAGCCACAAGTTAGTACCTGTTGCCGTAATCGTGGCGCCTTTTACATAAGGCATTCTAGCCAATACGTTGCCCGGCAGACTGTAGGCTAGCGACACCGACCGCAACCGTAGCCAGTTAACATCCTCGATAAAGAATGCTGCATTATTCAGGTAAATATCGCGGTAATACCGCTCATCAGCAGCGACTTCCCGCGTCACGGATTCGTATTGCTCCGTAGCCGGGTTCAGCGACATTCCTGTAAAGGAAATCGTACTCCCACGATTTTCTGTTACTTTCGCTAATCCATAGTTAACCAGCAGGTGTTCCGTACCGTTGTACACATCACCGCCCTTACGGAAGTCGAACAGAAAGGAAAAATTCCAATTTTTAAACGAAAAATTATTATTCAAACCACCTAGGAAATCCGGCTCACGGTTGCCGACCGGGAGCGTGGTAAGCGTACCAGTGAGTGGATAGCCCGTACTCCAATTAAGCAACAGATTTCCGTCGTCATCGGTTTGCCACTTGGATCCGCTCAATCCCATAAAGTCCCCTCCGTCAAATGATGCCGCTTTGGCATTTCCTACCTGAACATCGGTCACGTAAAGGATTGGCAGCGCCCCAGGCAAGGCTTTTACCACGCCGTTGTTATGAGAAAAATTGAGTGTTATATCCCACGTAAAGTCGTCGCGCTTTATCGGAGAGCCATTTAATGACACTTCGACACCTTGGTTTTCGATTTCGCCCGTGTTTACATAACTGAGAATATAGCCAGTGGCGTTACTGACCCGTGGCTGCAATATCTGGTCCTTACTATTATTGATGTAATAAGCAACATCAACTCCTAGTCGATTATTCAAAAAGCTCAATTCTGCACCAACCTCAGTAGAGGTGGTTGTCTCCGGTTTCAGGATATCGTTGCCTCTCGTCCAGCTGTTCCTGAAGCCGCCGCCGATAGTCAGCTCGGGACCGAATAAATAAGTGTTCGTTTGGTATGCCGGAGCATCCTTGCCGACCTGCGCCCAGGAAGCACGGATCTTCCCGAACGACAGGACGTCGCTGGGCTCCATCAATTCGGTAAACACGAAGCTCCCACTAACCGACGGATAAAAGAACGAGCGGTTTTCCAGCGGCAGCGTGGAAGACCAGTCGTTCCTTCCGGTTACACTCAGGTAAACCATATCGCGATACGCTATCCGTAAATCGCCATATACGCCGATTAATCGCTTCTTCATGATGTCTTGCGAGAAAAATTGGTTTCCTTGTTCGGCATTGTTGAGGCTAAAGAAATTTGGAATTTCAAATTGTTGTGCACGTAGCGAATTTGACTTTATCTGGGTATCTTCAGCCGTGGTACCCAACAGCAGGCCCAAATCCCAGACTTCATTGATGTTATGGTGGAAGTTGAGCATCAGATTGGAGTTCAGGTAACTGTAGTTCCGGTTCGTCTCAGACATCATGCCCTCCTGCCAGTCCACCTTTACACTAGAGCCCGGATAAATCCGGTTTCCGAATACCGTCGTGTAGTTGTCGATCCCCAGCCGGTAGGTGATATCGAACCAATTGGTTACGTTCACATTGGTATACGCCGTACCGATAAACCGATTGGTTTCATCCGTCTGCGGATTCCGGTTTATAATCCAGTAGGGGTTTTCCACGTCGCCCGCATCCTCTAGGTTCGGTTCCGGCCAAATCCGACGCTTCGTACCGTCGGCATTCAAATAAACACGCATATCATCATTCCGCGGCCACGACACGATGCTCTCCATATAACCGCCACTGTTTGAGCCCCACAGGCCACTACCGGTCAACGTTTTCCTGGTCTCACTTTTCGCGTAAGACGCATTTACGCCGAAAGTGAAACGCCCTGCTTTTTGCTCGCCGTTGAAACGAACCGTACTTCGGTTGAAATCGGTGGTAGGTACCACGCCGGACTGTGCCAGGTTCGACGCTGACAAAAAGAAATTGCTTTTTTCCGTGCCCCCTGAAACCGTAAAACTGTTATCGTAAGCATAAGCCGGTTTGAAAAAATCACCCATATTGTCATACACCGTCTCACCGGCACTGAACTCGTCGCCCCAAGACCGGATGGTCTGATCGGTAAATTCACCGCTGTAGTATGATCCACGTTTGTAGCGTCCCTGCTGCTCGGGTAAACGGTTCACCCAATTGGTGATAAACCGTGGGGTAACGGTAACGGCAACCGTACCAGCCCTCCCTTTTTTGGTCGTGATAATGACCGCACCTGCCGCTGCCCGCAATCCGTACAAGGCGGCAGCAGCCGGCCCTTTCAACACCGAAATGGATTCGATGTCTTCCGGATTGATATCCATAGCCCGGTTGCTGTTGGTGGTCGATAGGTTCACCGTTCCGTCGAAGGCGCTATTGTCACCCTGACCGGTCGAGTTATCCATCGGCATACCATCGATGACAAACAGTGGCTGATTGTCGCGCTCCAGCGATGTCCCCCCTCTTAACACAATCGACGATGAGGCACCGGGCGCACCACCGGAATTAGTGATGTTGATGCCGGCAATTTTACCATTTAGAGAATTAATGAGGTTCGGATCTTTGTTACGCAACAACTCCTCCGATTGGATGTCTTGAGCGGCATATCCCAACGCCCTTTTTTCCCGTTTAATACCCATGGCCGTCACGATGACCTCACCCAGCGCCTCCTCGGAGGCCGAAAGCGACACGTCGATCACGGAAGCCGCGCCCACCACACGTTGCGCCTGCCCATACCCTACCGACTGGAAAATCAACGTTTGGCCTGATTGTACGGCAATTGTATACTGCCCAGAAGCATCGGTTTGAGA
>CAZTJY010000003.1:0-63243 GCA_964613725.1 uncultured Parapedobacter sp.
CCGGCGGGGCCCTGCGGTCCAGTCTCTCCCGTGTCGCCTTTGTCCCCCTTCGGCCCTTGTGGTCCGGTTTGCCCGGACGCACTAGACGCTGCATACAGCGCAAATGGTACGCTCATCAGCTGGGTGGTGCCCAGATCGGCAAACATTCCGCCATCAACAGCTACTTCAATCTTTAAATACTGATTCGCGTCCTGCCAAGGAATCTCGGCAAATGCCCCTTGTTTGGCCTGTCCCCTGCCGATTTGCAGCGTGAATAAACCCAGCTTATTGGTCGTGAGTTCGTGTTCTTCGCGGTACTGCACTTCACCCGCTGCCGACTCGCCGATGACGGATAACCGTACACGGATGTTCTTTTCTGCCAGTACGGTACCATCCGTATTGCGCGCAACCGCTTGGTAGTTGATGCCATCGAGGCCTGATTGAGCCGATGCACCGAAACACAGGGTTAGTAGCCAAAGGGTGACGAGTAATCGTTTTGTTTTCATAATCATGATACAGTTATTTTATTTATGAGGTAATTCAATTATTTATTGAGGTTAAAACTCAGGGTAGCTTTAAATTCGTTGCGCACGGTATACCGCCTAGCCATCGGCATGGTATAGCTCATGTCCAATTGGAAGTCACTGACGCGGATGCCAAAGCCAGTCGAAAGGTGTTGCCTGTTGCCTTTATCCGGCGCTTCATGGAAATAGCCTGCGCGGAGAAAAAACTGGCGGTAATAGCTGAACTCGAAGCCCCCGGCGATTGTAAATTCAGAAAGCTCCTCGCCAAATCCCCCCGGCGCGTCAAACAGCGATGTAAACAGGGCATCGGTCACACTTCTGTTCGGGTCTTTGCCTAGCGCTATTTCGGTCGTGGGCTGTCCATTTTCATCCAACCTATATATCGGCGAAGTAGGAACCATGAGTTTGTTGACGTCGAGCAGCAGGGTTAACCGGTTATTTGGGTCGTTGTACAGCGCATACCCCGTTCCTAAGCGCAAATTCATGGGTAGGAAGCTCTCCTTAGAATTGGAATAGGAAATTTTGGTGCCGACATTGCTCAAGTTGATTCCCCATGCGAAGCGCTTGCCGAATTGGCGCGACCGGAATAGTTCGCGTTCGGAGTAGACACTCACGTCCATTGCAAATGCACTGGCCGGAGCCATTTCCAGTCCATTGTAAAAACCGGCACCCAGTGCACTGTGGATGTACCGCGCTGTAAGGGACATGGCGAAATGTTCGCCCATCTTGCGGGCATAGCTCATGTCGAGCGCAAACTCCGCGGGGCTGTACCGCTGCAACAGGTTGCCCGCCTCGTCGCGGAAGGAAGCTTCGCCGAGATCCAGGTACTTGATTGACATGCCTATAGCCTCCCTGTCATTTAAACGATGGTAAGCGGTCACATAACTCAAGTGCTCATCGTCTACCAATTGACGCATCCAAGGCGTATACGACAGGCTAATGCCCATGCGATCGGCGAAAGCGAGCTTCGCAGCGTTCGTGTACGTGGCGTTCGCATCGGCCTCCAAACCTGTACCCGCTTCCCCCACACCGGCGTTCCGGGCATCGGGGCTGAGTAAAAGGAAAGATGCTCCTGTAGTTATCGCACGGCTGTTTTGTGCCGACACAGGCATTACTGCCAAAAGTAACCCAGCGAGCAAGCCTGGGAGTACGCCGGTGATCATGTTCGATTCCATGTTGTTGAATGTTACTGGATGATTAATTTTTCGGTGTATTTTCTCAGTGAGTCGACGGATAGAACCACATAGTACAGACCCGAAGCGTACCGTTCAAGGGGTACGCGGTATTCAATCATACCGGCGGCTACGTTGCGATCTTCACTATATACAATCTGGCCTGCATTGTTCACCAACATGAACCGTACGTTGCCTGGTGCCAATAGATTGAACCGGATGGTGGTATAGCTCGATGCCGGATTCGGGAAGACAATGAAGTCGGTTAAGTACGGCAGCTGTGGTGTGTGCATGCTGACCGTTACTTCCGGTTGCTGGAATCCTTGGGTGAGCAATAACGGAGACTTCAAGAGCGTCGCGACTACCGCTTCACCGATGGTATATTGAAAAATGGTTTGGCCAACCTGCATGCTAATGCCGGTGCTGCCTACCACTTGCCTTTCTAAAATGAGTTCTTGAGCACTGAGGGGTGCGGAAGAGACCCGAAGTAGGACTACCCATAGAAGTCCAATGAGGTAGCGGTAGTTGCGGTTGGGAAATGCCAAAATTGTCGTCATAATGAAAATTTTCCTGTTCGAGGGTCAAAATTATGAGGGAGTGCCATGCCATTCTTATACTACTTGACGGATGGGGTTCGCGAGTTTACAGCGGGCGGGTTTCAATTGATAACGACGGCAGTACGGGTGTTCGCAACACGCCTGTTACAAAAGTCGAAATCAGTCTACCGATTGAAAGGGGTTAAAAACACAGTTTTACATGTTGTTGGAGAAATTGGTCCGACCAAATAATATACGAGAACGATACTATGGCTATATTTGACATAAGGCGGGCGGTAGGGTGAGCAAGAACTTACCTGCCTAATAGGAACCAGTTTATTATGCTAAAAAGAGGACTTTTATGAGGGAACTTTTCATTTCATTAAATCGGATTATCATTGACGATGCCGACCGGTTTCCTACTTAGCACAATACACAGGCTGGCGCAGCCAAAGAATTTACTGCTAGGTTTTAATCTATTTTTATTTACAGTTAACCAAAAATGAACCAATGAACAAACTATTTCCAAAATTGTCATTATTGATATTGGCGCTCTTGTGCGTACAATATGTTCAATCCAAGTCAGTCGCATTACACCATGGTCTGATCCAAAGCCTCGTAACAGGGACGGTGACGAGCGACGCGGGTTTCCCGCTAGCGGATGTCACCGTAGTCGTGAAAGGCACTGGGGCGGGAACCAAAACCGATTCACAGGGTCGCTACAGTCTTTCTTTGCCCGACGGTGCAGCCACCCTGGTATTTTCTTCCACTGGGTACAGTTCACAGGAAATCGCGGTCGGTCAGCGTGCAGCAATCGATGTCATACTAGCCGCCGACATTCAGGATCTGGATGAAGTGGTCGTCATCGGCTACGGCACTGCGAGGCGGAAAGACTTGACAGGAGCGGTTTCTTCCGTTCAAGCCGAGAAACTCGAATCCCAGGCCCCTCGATCTGTACAAGATTTGTTGAGGGCAAATGCCGCCGGCATGATCATTGGCCAAGGCAATACCGCTAAGGGCGATGCATCATTACTTATTCGGGGGAAAGGCACTTTAAAGGCAGGTAGTAGCCCATTGCATGTTGTTGACGGCGTTATATTCGACGGCGCATTGTCAGACATAAACCCCAATGATATTCAGTCGATTGATATTTTGAAAGATGCTAGTGCGTCTGCAGTTTACGGTGCAAAAGCCGCCAACGGCGTGGTATTGATAACAACAAAAAAAGGGCAACTTGGGAAGCCTCGGATTTCGTTTAACGGCAATATAGGTTTTGTCGAGAACGCAAATATGCCACGCGTCATGACGGGTGAGGAATTTCTCGCTTATCGCTACGATTATGAAATGGGCCGGCGGACAGACGAATACCATCAAGATTACCCGGAAATGTTTGTCGACCCCCGTAAATTAAGCCGAGTCGATCAATTGACTTGGTATAATTACGACCAAAATGATCCAGTTTCTTCGGTCACGGAAGAGCAGCTTATACGTAGCTGGTTATCCCGGCTTGAACTGAAGACACCTGAAATCGATAATTACATGATCAATCGGATTACCGATTGGCAAGATCTCGTTTTCCAACAGGGGGTTCAGCAGGATTATTCAGTTAGTATCTCCAACAAAACAGACAATGTCAATTACTATTGGTCAATAAACCATGTGGATCGCGAAGGGATCATCGTAGGGAATCGATTCAAAAACTTACGGTCCCGGTTAAACTTGGAGTCGACCATTACGTCTTTCCTTCGGGTTGGTGCTAACGCAAACTTTGCCACGCGCAACGAAGGCTTTTTACAGGCGAATTGGGGACAATCGGCAGTTATCTCTCCCTATGGATCAAATAACATTGGCGATCCAGAAAGCCCTTATCGAAGGTTGCCAACAGGTGATGTTACCCCCCAAAACCCATTTTTTGACAATCTATACCGGGATCGGGTTGACCGATTCAATACACTGAATGCCTCGCTGTACGGTATCGTCAACCTACCCTTCGGCATCGAATTCCAAACCAACTTTACCCCGTCGTATGTGTGGCGCGAGTATTACAATCACGAATCTTCACAGAACCCGGAATGGGCCAACCGAGGCGGGGCCTCCGAACGTACCTTCGAGAAAACGTATAATTGGCAAATCGACAACGTGTTGAGGTGGAGTAAACGGTTCGACGCGCACAACTTCGAGGTAACCCTACTCCAGAACGCGGAGAAGGGTCAGTATTGGCGTACCAAGGCCACATCGTCAAATTACAGCCCTAGCGACATCTTGGGATGGCATCGACTACAAGCAGGCGCTGTCCCTCTTAACGAGAGCAATGATACCTATCGCACGGGCGACGCCTTGATGGCTCGTTTGTTTTATTCGTTGCACGATCGCTACATGCTCACTGCATCGGTACGACGGGACGGCTATTCTGCATTTGGCGCCCAAAATCCGCGGGCAACATTCCCCGCTTTAGCTTTCGCCTGGGACCTCTCTGACGAAAAGTTCATGGAAAGCACCTCTAACTGGCTTGATTATGGTAAACTCAGGTTATCTTGGGGCCGCAACGGAAACCGCGACATCGGCCAATATGAAGCGCTATCAGATATGACCTCGGGCCTACATCCATATATAGATCAAAACGGCAACATCTATCTCTACTCGCAGCTCTATGTCAATCGCATGGCTAATTTGGGGCTTCGGTGGGAAAATAAATCCTCCTATAATATAGGGGTAGATTTCTCGTTGTTCAATAACAAGTTAGGGGGAGCAATAGATCTTTATACCTCCACCACCATGGACCTGTTAGTAGACCGGGCACTTCCTGAAATCATCGGTTTCAATAGTGTGGCAGCCAACCTTGGCGAATTGGAAAACAGGGGCTTTGAAGTAGCGTTGAACAGTCGAATTATCGAGCGAGAAAAGTTCAACTGGAACGCTTCGGCAATCTTTATGCTTAATCGCCGGGAAATCAAACACCTCTACGGTGATATGGTAGATGTCTTAGACGACAATGGCAATGTCATCGGGCAACGCGAAGCCGACGATATTAAAAACCGGTGGTTCATTGGCCAGGATCCCGATAGAATATGGTCCTATGAACGGATTGGCGTGTGGCAGATAGGAGAGGAAGAAGAGGCCGAGCCGTATGGGTTGCAGCCGGGCGACTTCAAGTACAAAGATCAAAACGGCGACGGCGTGATGACCGACGAAGATCGCATTTTCCAGCAATGGACAACCCCCAGATTCAGGTGGTCGCTGCGGAATGATTTCCGTTACGGTAATTTCGACTTTTCCTTTTTCATCTATTCCAACTGGGGGCATTACGACACCTACAATAGGGCGGCAAACAATGCGAATTTTGCCGACCGTGCCACGGACTATGAGCAACCCAGATGGACGCCGGATAACCCGACTAATGACTACGGCCGTATCGGTTCCAAGAATATCGGCTCCAACTACGTTTCGCGGTCTTTTATCCGATTGGATAATGTGACACTGTCCTATGCGGTACCCAATAGATACCTGCAGCGGTTCAACATCCAGAACCTGCGGATATCGGCTACCGTACGGAACGTGGCAGTTTGGGCACCTGATTGGACGTTCGGCGATCCGGAATCTTACGATAATGCCGACCTTGGGGGTATGCCTACGCCGCGGACATACAACATGAGTATCAATTTTTCGCTCTAACATCAAAACACAAGAAGATGAACAATAAGAAGATATATACAAAGGCCGTCTTGACACTCGCGACCCTGGCCTTTACTACCGTAAGCTGTAACGAAGAATGGCTCCAGCCTAAGCCATTGTCATTCTACGAACCGGGTGTTGCACTTTCCAATGCCGAAGGCATGTATTCTGCCCTCACCACTTTAGAGCGCAATATGCGTCATGAGTATTTCGGTGACGGTGCCCCGATTTTGACGGAGATCATTCAATCGGAAGTGGCTGTTGAGGGAACGACGGATAAGGCTGGACCACAAATGGATATGGATGTTTCGCTCTTACCTGATGCGCAATTGAACCATGAGAATAATACACGGGTTGGATGGTATTGGTATGAGGGCTACAAGGGCGTCAAGTACGCAAACACGGTGATTTCACGGATCGATAACGCCGAATTTGGCAGCGAGGAAGAGCGTAACGCCGTGTTGGGGTCCGCCTACTTCCACCGGGCATACCGCTATTACAAACTTACTCATCAATTCGGTGATGTGCCTTACCTGGACTGGGAAATCGAAGCGCCCAAGTATGATTTTTACTCATACGACCGATGGGGTATCCTCGGGCGGATGCGCAAGGATTTGGAGTTTGCATACCAATGGGTGCCTGAAGTCGTAGATCGCGGGCGTACATCGAAGGCGGCCTGTGGAGTGCTACTCATGAAGGTTTGCATGGTATTAGGCGATTTTGACCGCGCCATACAAGTAGGGCAGGAAATCGTAGCCAAGCATCCATTGATGAGGAACCGTTTTACCCCCAACCAGGGTAAACCGAATACTAACTTGATGTTTGACCTACATAGCGTCGAAGCCAAGCTAGATATGTCCAATACAGAGGGCTTGATGTATGTGGTAGCTTATCCGGAAGAGGAAGGGTCAGACCGCATCCAAACCATGCGTAATGCCGTCCCCTTCTGGAATAGTGGAAACATCAAAACACCCGACGGACAGGGCGGCACGAGTATTGCACCAGCAGCAGGCGAGACCGACCCCGAAATGGATCTCAACAAAACCTATGGACGCGGTATCGGTCGTTTGCGCTCCACGTCGTATTTCACCAGCTATATTTGGCGGGCCGATAAGGAGGCTAATGATATGCGGGGTATTTACAATCGCGATAGTTGGAAACGCATGGAAGATTTGCGGTATAATGCACCGGGTCTGAAAACCAGCGGGAACCCTTGGTACGGTAAACACTTCGAAAAGCCGGCGGGTATGAGTGTGGAAGATACCATCAGAACATGGTATCCGTGGCCACACTTTAAAGTATTCGTACCTGATCCGTTGCAAACTACATGGGCCGGTGGTGAAACACCATGGTACATTTATCGGTCGGCCGAGGTTTACCTGCTGATTGCCGAGTGTTATTATTGGAAAGACCAACCGGGGTTGGCAGCGGAAGCATTGAATGAAGTGCGGACGCGTGCAGGGGCAGCGCCGCTCAATGCGGGTGATATTAATATCGGGGAAATACTCGATGAGCGTGCTCGCGAATTATATTATGAAGAGAACCGCCACGTCGAGTTGGTGCGAATTTCATATATCTATGCTAGAACGGGCAAACCTTGCGAAATATTTGGGGGTCGTACCTATAGCCTCCAGAACCTGAATGGGCCGGGCGGAACAGGTTCCAATATCAAACAAGAAGGCATTAATTTCTGGTACGACCGCGTGGTAGCAAGGAGCAACTTTTATAATAAAGGGGTTAAGCACAAGTGGGCCGAATATAAAATCAGCGTACACCATATCTTGTGGCCCGTGCCGGCCAACGCGATTAATACTAACATTAAAGGTATTATCAATCAAAATATAGGCTATCCAGGTGCGGAGCGAAACGTGGAACCCCTTCCGGTACCCGAAGAAGGCACCGTTTTAGGTCCGCAGGCGGGAAGCTAAAGCATCATCGCAACAGGCTTACGGGCGGCAACCGATTAATCGGGACCGCCCGTATCGATTCGAAATCATCGTGATTTATTCCATCACAAAAAGAATAAATCTGATAGCTTCATCAACGTTGAAAGAATAATAAATAGGTGAAAAAATAATTGTATAATAAAAAACAAATGCAGATATTTGCAAACCCTTTGCGAAAAGGGGTTTAATAATATATAACAGCATACCATCATGTCAAGAGTTTGTGATTTAACAGGAAAAGGGGCGATGAATGGGTACAATGTTTCCAATTCGAATGCGAAGACGAAGCGTAAGTTTTACCCCAACCTGCAGACCAAACGGTTCTTCATTCCTGAAGAAAACCGTTGGATTACCCTGAAAGTATCCACCTCGGCGATAAAGACCATCAACAAAAACGGCATCACTGCCGTGATTAACAAGTTTATCAAGAAGGGGTACGTCTAAAGAACTGTCCGCACCGGTAGGGCGGATGATAATACAACGAAGCAATGGCAAAAAAAGGAAATAGGGTACAGGTTATTCTGGAATGTACCGAACACAAAGAAAGCGGTCAACCGGGGATGTCGCGTTACATCACCACCAAGAACAAGAAAAACACCACCGAACGGCTTGAGTTGAAAAAATTCAATCCGGTGTTGCGCCGCGTTACCGTTCACAAAGAGATTAAATAAATCAGCAGTTGCTTTCAAGCAGCAATTTGCATAACGAATAAAAAGAGATGGCAAAGAAAGCAGTAGCATCACTCAAAACGGGCAAAGGCAAAGACTACACGAAAGTTATCACTGCCGTTAGGTCCCCGAAAACAGGTGCATATACCTTCAAGGAACTGATCGCGCACAACGACCACATCAAAGACGCCGTAGAGGCAGCTAAAGAAGCCGTTGAAGAAGCCGCTGCAGAGTAACCGCTGTAGCCAGTCAATATTGCGAAAAGCCGTTTCGGGAACCTACCGGAAGGGCTTTTTTGTTATGTTTGCAATCGGACAAGCAGCGGTATCGATTCGTCAAGCAGATACCGTATTTTATACAAGCTCAGTGATAACTAGCGATGGGACTATTTGATTTTTTCAAGAAAAAGCAGGAAACACCAGAAGCCCAGGAGGCCCTCGATAAAGGGCTGGAGAAAACTAAAGAGGGATTTCTGTCCAAGATCACCAAAGCGGTCGTGGGCAAGTCTACCGTAGATGAAGACGTCCTCGACGAACTGGAGGAAGTACTCGTCACTTCGGATGTGGGCGTTACCACCACCCTGAAGATCATCGACCGCATCGAGGCCCGTGTGGCGCGCGACAAGTACATCAATACATCCGAACTCAATGCCCTGCTGCGCGACGAAATCCAGGCCCTGCTCGCCGAAAACAACAGTGCCGACTTCGAGCACTTCGAATACGGCGAGCACAAACCCTATGTCATTATGGTAGTGGGCGTCAACGGCGTGGGCAAAACCACTACGATTGGCAAGTTGGCCCACCAGCTCAAACAGGCCGGCAACAAGGTGGTGCTGGGTGCTGCCGACACGTTCCGAGCGGCGGCCGTAGACCAGATTAAGCTCTGGGGCGAACGCGTGGGCGTGCGTGTGGTGGCGCAGGCCATGGGGTCAGACCCCGCCTCGGTAGCGTACGATACGGTCAAGTCGGCCGTGGCCAACGGCGACGATGTGGCCATCATCGACACCGCCGGTAGGCTGCATAATAAGGTGGCGCTGATGAACGAGCTGACCAAGATCAAACAGGTCATGCAAAAGATCGTGCCGGGTGCGCCCCACGAAATCCTGCTGGTGCTCGATGCCTCCACCGGCCAGAACGCTATCGAACAGTGCAAACAGTTCACCCAAGCAACCGATGTCAATGCACTCGCCCTTACCAAACTCGACGGTACCGCCAAGGGCGGCGTGGTCATCGGCATATCCGACCAGTTCAAAATCCCGGTCAAATACATCGGCGTGGGCGAAAAAATGGACGACCTCCAGCTGTTCAACAAAAAGGAGTTTGTCGACTCCCTGTTCAAGTGATCCCGGCGACACGATGAAACCGGCGCAGCATGCGCACAACGTAAAAAAACATTCGAATGAAGACGAAAGCCGCTAAGGCGGAAACCATCACCCACAAGCCCCGCATCAACGTGGTGACGTTGGGCTGCTCCAAAAACGTACACGACAGCGAAGTGCTGATGGGCCAGCTTCGGGGAAACGACATGCCCGTGGTGCATGAGTCGGCCGACGTACGCACAGACGACATCGTGGTCATCAACACCTGTGGGTTCATCGACAACGCCAAGCAGGAATCCATCGATACCATCCTGCAATACAGCGCGCTCAAAGATGAGGGTAAGGTCGGCAAAGTCATCGTCACCGGCTGCCTGTCCGAGCGTTACAAGCCCGAGCTGCAAAGCGAAATACCCAACGTAGACGCCTACTTCGGAACGCACGACCTGCAAGACCTCCTCGGTGCGATAGGGGCGGATTACAAGCACGAACTGGTGGGCGAGCGCCTGTTGACCACACCCTCGCATTTCGCCTATTTCAAGATTGCCGAGGGTTGCAACCGCCCTTGCTCGTTCTGTGCCATCCCGCTGATGCGTGGCAAGCATGTGTCCAAGCCCATGGAGGCCCTGGTGAAGGAAGCCCAGCTACTGGCGAAAAGCGGCACCAAAGAACTCATCCTCATTGCGCAAGACCTCACCTACTACGGGCTCGACCTGTATGGTAAGCGCAACCTGGCCGATCTGTTGCGCCGCCTGTCCGACGTAGAAGGCATCGAATGGATACGGCTGCAATATGCCTACCCATCGGGCTTCCCCATGGATATCCTCGATGCCATGAACGAGCGCGATAACATCTGCAATTACCTCGATATGCCGCTGCAGCACATCAGCGATCCCATGCTCAAATCCATGCGGCGGGGCATCACCAAGCAGAAGACAATCGACCTGGTCAACGCTATACGCGACCGCGTACCGGGGATCGCGCTGCGTACCACCCTCATCTGCGGTTACCCCGGCGAAACCGAGCAGGATTTCGATGAGCTCCAGCAATGGGTGGCTGATACAAGGTTCGACCGGCTCGGCTGCTTTACCTATTCGCACGAAGAGAAAACCCACGCCCACACGCTGGAAGACGACGTTCCCGAAGAAACGAAGGCAGCCCGTGTGGAGCAGATCATGGACATCCAACAGGGCATCTCGTTCGAGATCAACCAGCAGAAGGTAGGGAATACCCACAAGGTATTGATCGATAAAGTGGAGGGCGACCATTTCGTCGGCCGCACCGAGTACGATTCGCCCGAGGTGGATAATGAAGTGCTTATTCCGGTTGCCGGAAACTACCTTTCGCTCGGCCACTTCGCCAACGTGCATATCGATAGGGCCGAAGATTTCGACCTGTATGGAAGTATTGTCAAATAATCGTTATCCGTCGCCTTTTTTGCGGGCAACAACTATCTTTGTTTGCTGATGAAGGCCACTTACATAGATTACAAGGATACCAATAGCTTTTCCAAGACATTGCTGGCCTATTTAGCCAATGCGCCTGCGCTGGCCCCCTTCGCGGGCAACCGACCGACCTTCGAAGGGTTCGCGCAGCAAATCGAAGCCAAAGCCGGCAAAACCGACCGCGCCGGATTGGTGCAGGTATTGCGGCAGCAATATGCCGAATTACTGCAAGGGCAGCCTGTCGTCGCTGCCAACATCGACGCGCTGGCAGACGAACGTACGTTTACGGTCACTACCGGCCACCAACTCAATATCTTCACCGGGCCGCTTTACTTCATTTTTAAAATAGCCACCACCATACGCCTAGCCCGCGACCTTAAAGCGGCTTTCCCCGATTGCCAGTTTGTGCCGGTATATTGGATGGCCACCGAAGACCATGATTTCGCCGAGATCAACCATACGCGCCTCCACGGTAAGAAAATCGTGTGGGATGCTCCCGCGGCGGGTGCCACGGGAAGGATGAAAACGGCTACGATGGGCGACACGGTATACGAGTACCAGCGCACGCTCGGCCTGTCAGACAACTCGTCCAAACTCGCTGCGCTCGTTAAAGCGGCCTACCTGCAACACGATAACCTGGCGGATGCCACCCGGAGCCTCGTAAACGGGCTGTTCGGCGCCTATGGCCTCGTGGTCATCGATGCCGACAGTGCCCCGCTCAAGCAGCGCTTTGCACCTTTCATCGAACAGGATATCCTTAGTGGCCACAGCCATGAGGCCATCGAAAATACTTCGGCAGCCCTGAATGCGGCCGGTTTTGCCAGTCAGGTCCATGCCCGTGAGATTAACTTTTTTTACCTCAGCGATGACTTCCGCGAACGGATCGTGCAACTGGATGACGGTAGGTTTGAGGTGCTCAACCAAGGGATTTATTTTACCGAAGACCAACTCAAGGCTGAAATACAGCGCCATCCGGAACGTTTCAGCCCCAATGTAGTTATGCGTCCGCTGTACCAGGAAGTGATTCTTCCCAATCTAGCCTATATCGGAGGCGGTGCCGAAATTGCCTACTGGCTGCAACTGAAATCGGTTTTCGAGCATTATGGTGTCGATTTTCCGATTCTCGTACCGCGCAACTCCGCGATGATCACTGACGACAACATGTCTGTTAAGGTGCTTCGGCTCAACCTTACCTTCCGGAGCATTTTCAAAAATACCGAAGAGCTCAAAAAGGAATATGTACGCCGCCATACCAAACATCGGCTCACGCTCAACGACGAGTGGATGGAACTCAACGCCATCTTCAGCAAACTGCGGCTCCGCGCCCATAAAATCGATCCGAGCCTCGGTCCCAGCACCGATGCCGTGAAAGCACGGTTGAAGAAAGCCATCCACAGTCTCGAGAAAAAATTGCTCCGGGCCGAAAAGCGCAACCACGACGATGCGCTGATCCAGATAGACCGCATTAAGGAAAAGCTCTTCCCAGGTGGGGCGCTACAGGAACGATCGGAAAACATGGGGCCACTTTACGTGCGTTACGGCGACCGCCTCATTGACGAGCTTATCCAACACTTCAACCCATTGGATTTCAAATTTACCATCATCTATTGAACCGGTTTTACCCGTTCGCTTACACGGGCCTGGGTCGTGGTATCCCGGCCGGTTAATTCGAAGTATAGGATGTTCGGGCTGAGCATGCTGCCGCCATCGATACGCACAAAAATACGCTCCAACACCGCATTACGGTTATCAATTGTGGTATACGCCTTGTGGGTTCGGCTTTTTTCACAATAAGCCAGCCGCAGCGGATGATCTTTATAAGCCGCCAATCGCAATTCGTAGGCGCCATCGCCAAGGGACCTATGGCTAATGCCGTATGCCATGGTGCGTTGCAGGAAGTTCAACTCTTGGCGCGTGCCGCCCTCGGCATAGCGTATCCAGTAAACGTTCACCGGCTTGTCGGGGTCAACCACACCATCTACGGTGTTGAGTTGGTAGATCACGGTGTTGTCATCCGGATCGCGCTGGAGATAGAACAATTGGTTTGGTTCGTTGGGTACGGGGAGGCTGTCAGCCACTGCTTTTTTGGCCGATTGTCGCTCCTGGGCGGCGAGTGTAAACCCCGCCAAAAAAAGCACCATGCAAAGGCCGCTCCTCGCGCCTCCACGGAGGCGCAGGTCGTGAAAAGCATACGGGTGGAAAAGCGGATATCCCAGCATCAATGGCCTCCATTTCCTCAAACTTAGCTAAAATCCCTAAGACTCGCAATAGCTAATCGTGTTGTCGCGCCACGCCCTTCTAAGAATATTCCCTATATTAGCAGTTGAATCATAGCGAGATTACCTTAAAAACGACGATTATATGGCCATACTGCCCATCCGGACCCTACTATTATCAGCGATTCTCTTCATGGTTGCGTCCGCCGGCGCGCAAGTAGCACCTGCTGTACAGAAGCCCAACATCGTCATCGTTTTTACCGACGATCAAGGTTACCAGGATGTCGGCGCATTCGGCTCGCCGGATATCCGGACGCCGAATCTCGACCGGATGGCCGCAGAGGGGGTGAAGTTTACCAATTTCCATGCAGCACAGGCGGTCTGTTCGGCGTCCCGGACGGCCTTGCTCACAGGGTGCTACCCCAATAGGGTCGGCATCCATGGTGCGCTGGACCACCGGGCTAAACATGGCCTTCACCCCGACGAGATGACCATCGCTGAAGTACTCAAACCGCTGGGTTACCATACCGCAGCTATCGGTAAATGGCACCTTGGTCACCATCCGCCGTTCCTCCCCACGCGGCAGGGGTTCGATGAGTTTTTCGGCCTTCCGTACTCCAACGATATGTGGCCCAATCACCCCGAAAATAAAAACTACTATCCGCCGCTGCCCCTGTATGAAAACGAACGGGTTATTGATACGGTCGACAACCAAGATCTGCTCACCACCCACTACACCGAACGTGCCGTCGATTTCATCAAACGGCATAAAGACCAACCCTTTTTCCTCTACCTCGCCCACAGCATGCCCCATGTGCCGTTAGCCGTTTCCGACAAATTCAAGGGACGGTCTGAAAGGGGATTATACGGCGATGTCATCATGGAAATCGATTGGTCCGTGGGACAGGTTTTGGAGACCCTCGAGCAGTATGGCCTGGATGAGCGCACCCTGGTCATCTTTGCGTCAGACAACGGCCCATGGCTCTCCTATGGTGGCCACAGTGGTGAAGCCCTGCCACTGCGGGAGGGCAAAGGCACCTCATGGGAGGGCGGCGTCCGCGTGCCCTGCATCATGCGTTGGCCGGGCCAGCTGCCAGCCGGCAAGGTGCAGGCCGAACCGGCCATGACCATCGACGTGTTGCCCACCATCGCTTGGATTACCGGCGCGGAACTTCCCCGCCGCCACATCGACGGGCTCGACATCTGGCCGCTCATGCAGGTATCGGAAGGGGCAAAAACACCGCACGAAGCCTACTATATCTACTATAATCGCAACGAGCTGCAGGCCGTTATCATGGGCGAATGGAAGCTTTACCTGCCCCACACCTACCGGACCATCAAGGCCGGGCAATCCCATCGCGATGACGGTATCCCCATTAAATACGAGATGACCAAAATAGAAACACCGGAACTTTACCACCTCGGCAACGACATCAGCGAGACCACAAACGTAGCAGCCGGGCAGCCCCGCGTGGTAGCGGCTATGCTTCGGCTGGCCGAGAAAGCCCGCGCCGATATGGGTGATGCACTCACCGGGTCGGTCGGCAAAAATTTGCGAGAACCCGGTAGCATTGATGAATTGAACTAACATGGATCCAACGATGAGAAAAACACTAGCCTGGTTGGCCACCGGCATTTTTGCCTGGTCATGCGCCTCAACCATCCCCGCCGAAAATGGAATGGAAACCGCCTTCTTCCGAGATGTCACGGCCACCCACGTGCCCAAGGATCCCGAGGCCCATATCCTCGAAGTGGCCTTCGCCGATGTAGACGGCGATGGCGACTTGGATGTCATTGCCGCCCTCGAAGCGGATGAAAACCGCCTGTACATCAACGATGGCAAGGGGATGCTCAGCTGGAAGCGTGGCGTATTCAAAAGGGCTAAGCACGATACCGAGCACGTTCGCGCCGTCGATTTTGATGGCGACGGCCACATCGACGTCGTATTTGTGGCCGAAGATGATCAGACCCATGAGTATTACCTCGGCAATGGCGACGGCACGTTCCGCGACGTAAGCGACCGCCTGCTGGGTATGAGCGAGGGCAACGGCCTCGACGTGGGCGATGTAGACGGCGATGGGCGGCCCGATATCGTGGTGGGCAACTCGGGCAGCGAAGGCCAAAATTTCCTATGGTTGAATGACTCCCTGCGCCCTGGCCATTTCATCGATCGCACCGCCCGGAACCTACCGGAGGTCAATGATGCCACGCAGAGCGTGAAACTGGCCGACCTCAACGGCGATGGGCACCTTGACATGGTGATAGGCAACGAAGTGCCCCCCAATCGCCTGCTCATCAACGACGGCAGCGGACGGTTTACCGAGCATGCCGACCAACTCGACCTGCCCGAGCCGCTTGAAACGCGTGAAGCGCTGGTCTTTGACGTAGATGGCGACGGTGATCCGGATATCGTCTTCGCCAACATCACCAGTAATGGGGGCAAATGGGACAAAAACCCGCAGGCCCGCATCCTCATCAACGACGGCCAGGCGCGGTTTACCGATGAGACGGCGCAGCGTATGCCCGCTTACAAATTCTCCACCTATTCGGCGCGCGAGATCGATTTCGACCATGATGGCCACATCGACATGCTGTTGAGTGCCGTGGCCGTACCGGGTTTCGGCGAAGAGCCGTTACGAGCCTTCCGCAACGATGGTACGGGCCACTTCACCGATGTGACCGATGAGGTCCTGCCACCTTCGGTGGTGGGCCGTAACTGGAACATCACCGTGGGCGACCTCAATGGCGATGGCATCGCCGATGCGTTCGTAGGCGGATGGAGATCGCAGGGTCGCCTATTGTTGGGTAAGGCAGATGAGGGTACCATCTATTTAAAGAAGCCGGTGAATTAGCGATATGTATGGACGAGTTCCAGAAATGAAAGGTTTCCAAGCGGGGAGAATGGAAACCTTTCGAACCAATTATAAACCTAAATTATGATGATTGCAAATATAGCGATATTTTATAATATTTTATCCAATGCCAAGTATTTTTTAGGTGTTTCTATAGTTTTACAAACATATGTAGAGATAAATTACTTTTTTGTTGATTAATTTATAGATTAAAGTACAAGTTTGCTGTGTTTTGTTGTGTGAATTGGATGAAAAATGATTTTTAGTCAGAAAGTGTGTTTATTTCTTTAATAGAATTCTATATAAATAGTGCTTTTGTGTGTTTTTTAGGCAAATCTTGCGTTAATCATCAAATCGGAACAAATTCAAACTCCTAGCGCAGTACAGATCTAAAGGCTCTCGGAGACCATGAAAAAAACCAAGCCTGTGATGTGCTAATTTATTTAGTATATTTGTGCGATGGATACGATTCAAAACCCCGAGTATTTTAAGGGAAGGGGTGCGCAGGTCAATACGCACAATAAATTCGCTGCCCAGCGGTACGTTGCCGAGCATATCGAGGGACTGGACGAGGAATTCCTCGAGAACTCGAATACGCAGCTCATCGAAGAAAACCCAAAGAAAATCATCAGCATTAACGACAGTCCAGATCTCCGCATGGGCTATTCCATGAATCCCTACCAAGGATGCGAGCACGGCTGTATTTACTGTTATGCCCGCAATGCACACGAATATTGGGGTTACAGCGCCGGGCTCGATTTCGAACGGAAAATCATTGTCAAGCGTAATGCCGCCACCGTGCTTGAGCGGCAGCTCAATGCCCGTGGCTACAAGCCGCAGCCCATCATGCTTTCCGGCAATACCGACTGCTACCAACCCGTTGAACGCAAACTGGGCATCACCCGGGCTATCCTGCAGGTGCTGCTACGCTACCGCCACCCTGTTTCCATCATCAGCAAGAACAACCTCATCCTGCGCGATCTGGACATCCTCTCGCAACTGGCCAGCCTTGGTCTCGTCCATGTAGCGATTTCGCTAAACTCGCTGAACGAGTCGCTCCGCCAGAAGATGGAGCCGCGCACCGTTACGGCCAAAGGTCGGCTCAAAGACATCCAGCGGCTAAGCGCCGCGGGCATCCCTGTGATGGTGATGTGTGCGCCCATCATTCCCGGCCTCAACAGCGATGAGGTGCCCAAAGTTATCGAAGCTGCGGCTCACCATGGTGCGAGCGGGGCCGGGTACACCATCGTGCGGCTCAACGGGGCCATCGGCGAGCTGTTTACCGATTGGGTACATAAGGCTTATCCCGACCGGGCCGACAAAGTGCTCCATGGCATCGCCGCCTGCCACGGTGGTAAGCTCAATGATAGCCGTTGGGGCACCCGCATGAAAGGGGAAGGGCATGAGGCCGAAAGCATCCGACAGCTGTTCAAGCTCGCCGTCAGGCAATACCTTGGCGACCGCAGCCTGCCGCAGCTCCGGTTGGATTTATTTGCTCCGAAGGGAGGTAAGCAGTTGGATTTGTTTTAGCAGCCCATTTTTTTTCTTACTTTCGGCAATTGAATAGCAATGCATGAAAGAATATCTGATCCAGACACCGGTAGCTAGCATCATTTTTGCCTTTACCATCGTCACCAGTATCTACACGTTTTCCAACCACCACCTCTTCGGTCGGTTTATGCTCCATCCGTACAGTGTTAGCCGTGGGCGCCACGTCTACACACTCTTCACCAGCGGTCTTATCCACAAGGATTGGGGGCACCTGCTGTTCAATATGCTCACGTTCTACTTCTTTGGCTTCGCACTCGAATCCATATTGGTCAGCCTGAGCGCCTGGGGGCATCTTCATTTCGCGCTTTTATATATCCTCGGTCTCGTGTTGAGTGATGTGCGCACGGTATTCAAAGAACGCCATAACCCCAACTACTACAGCCTCGGCGCGTCGGGCGCGATCAGCGCCGTATTGTTCAGTTTCATTTTGTTC
Organism: uncultured Parapedobacter sp.; assembly: GCA_964613725.1. Lineage (GTDB taxonomy): Bacteria > Bacteroidota > Bacteroidia > Sphingobacteriales > Sphingobacteriaceae > Parapedobacter. The sequence goes on from CAZTJY010000003.1 coordinate 18,310, forward strand.
CAGCCCAAAACCATGCTTGGTATTTTCTTCGTCATCCCCATGCCGGCGTGGTTGTTTGCCTTCCTGTATTTGGGTTATTGCGTTTGGGCATCGCGCAATGCGCGCGACGGCATCAACCATGACGCCCACTTTTACGGGGCGGTTTTTGGGTTGGTATTCACCATCATACTCTATCCGAGCATCATCTCCTATTTTATCGGTCAATTCGCGTAAGTAACGCCATGCCCTTAGTGTTTTTGTAACACCGTTTTAACCCGCTTTAAATCATCCGGTTGCGATTGATGAAGGAAAATAAGCTGTTAAATATTGGCAGGTAATATTGATTTTATGCGATTAATATTTACTTTAGCGCCGTTTTATAAACTTATTGAACAGGAAGTATAATGAAGACCTTAGCAACACCAGATTATATCGTTTTTCTCTGTTACTTTGTAATTATCGCAGGTTATGGCCTCTGGATCTATTACCGTAAAAAATCCAAAGAACTCAATACGAAAGATTACTTTCTGGCCGAAGGGTCGCTTACATGGTGGGCCATCGGCGCGTCGTTGATCGCGTCTAATATTTCTGCCGAGCAGTTCATCGGCATGAGTGGTGACGGTTTCAAGCTGGGTTTGGCCATTGCCGCCTACGAATGGCTCGCTGCGGCCACACTCATCATCGTCGCCGTATTTTTCATACCGGTATACCTCAAAAACAAGATTTATACCATGCCGCAGTTCCTCAACCAACGGTATAACGGCACGGTAAGCACCATCATGGCCGTATTCTGGTTGCTGCTATACATCGTGGTTAACCTCACGTCCATCCTGTTCTTGGGCGCCTTGGCCGTATCGGCCATATCCGATATCAATTTCACCGTCTGTATGTACGGCATTGCCATCTTTGCCATCTTCATTACGCTGGGAGGCATGAAAGTGATTGGCTATACCGACGTCATCCAGGTATTGGTACTAATCCTCGGCGGCCTTGCCACCACCTACCTGGCGTTGAATATGGTTTCCGACCATTTCGGCGGCGACGGGATGCTGGCCGGCCTGGGTCTGTTGCACGATAACGCCCCTTCGCACTTCGACATGATTTTCGATAAAACGCAGGAACATTACATCAGTTTGCCCGGTCTGTCCGTGCTCATCGGTGGGATGTGGATCGTTAACCTCAACTACTGGGGTTGCAACCAATACATCACCCAACGGGCATTGGGAGCCGACCTGAAGACTGCACGCAACGGTATCCTATTTGCCGCGTTCCTCAAAATGCTTATGCCCATTATTGTGGTATTGCCGGGCATTGCGGCTTACGTCCTTTACCAGGAAGGCTTCTTCCAACAGGAAATGCTCGAAGCCGGTGCGGTACGTCCCGACAAGGCATATCCCGTGCTGCTCAATCTGCTGCCTGTAGGGTTGAAAGGTCTTGCATTCGCCGCACTCACCGCAGCCGTGGTCGCCTCGCTCGCTGGCAAGTCAAACAGTATCGCCACCATTTTCACGCTGGATATCTATAAGAAAATCTTCGATAAGGAAGCCAGCGAACGGAAGATGGTCAATATCGGGAAGATTACCATCGTGATCACCATGATCCTGGCCGTCATCATCGCCCCGCATTTGGGTATCGAAAAGGGCGGGTTCCAGTATATCCAAGAATATACCGGCTTCGTGTCGCCCGGTATCTTCGCGATGTTCATCCTCGGGTTCTTCTGGAAGAAAGCCACCTCCAATGCAGCCTTGTTTGCCACCATTGGCGGCTTTGCCCTTTCGGTTGTCCTGAAGTTCCTGCCCGAATGGACAGACCTCTCTGCACTCTATCATGTCGGCTTGGCCGTGCCCAACACCGCAGGCATCTATGAGATTCCGTTTATCGACCGCATGGGCATCGTGTTCGTATTCTGCATCATTGGCATGCTGTTGATCAGTATCATCGAAAACAAACGCGGTATCGTGCCGAACGGGCTCGAGGTAGATCGCGGCATGTTCAAGGTACACCCTGGTTTCCTCGCCGGAACGGTGATCATCATTGGCTTGCTGGTGGCGATCTATACCATATTCTGGTAGTACCGTACCGTACGCCAATACCCACCGGCAGCCGTACGCAATATCCCAGCGATTGGTCACGCACCTATCGCTGGTTTTTTTTGGAGTTTTTCTATGTACCGTTCGTAACCCCATGCGAATGTTTACTTCCTGTAATAGGAAGGTTTTGTGCCTTTTAATAGCGGCTTGCGAAGTATATTTTTGTCGCGTGGTGGATGAGATCGTGATTAGGGACAAATCATAACTATACAGAAGTTATAGAAAACGCGACAAATATGGCAGCGTATAGCGTCTCATGCCATTAATATTGCAGAACAGATACACAGCGTAATATAAACCTGTATAATCAATTATTAAGCGTCAACGCGTTTGCGGGACGACCATCGTTATGAATAGCTATATGATAAATTTAAATTAAGTGGTATGAGAAAATTTTTCCCTTATTTTTTCGGGAGTGTTCTTTTATGGCTGGTGCACTTCGGTCTTAAGGCCCAGCAGCGCGACACCTTGGACTTCGGATACCGGAAAATGGACGTGATGGATTTCAACGGGGCAGCCTATACCATCACAGCCGAAGAACTGGCGAACCTCCCTATTACCAACCTGACCAATCTGCTATCCGGATTGGTACCTGGGCTGTTTACCATCCAAACCTCAGGCGGCACGGTCAACGAGTCGGCTGATTATTGGATACGTGGACGGCGCACCAATTCCGAAGGGGTGCTGGTATTGGTAGATGGGCAGGAGCGGGCTTTCGATGTGCTGACCACCCGCGAAGTGGCCAATATTACCGTCGTGAAAGACGCCTCGCTGTCTGTGTTGTACGGATCGCGTGCCGCCAACGGCATCATCCTCGTAACGACAAAGAAGGGCGTCATTGGTAAACCGACCATCGAAATAAGCTCACAGCTTATCAAACAGCAGCCCGTCGGCCTCTTGGATCCCGTCGACGCGCTCACTTATGCTACCCACTTCAATGAAGCCATGAGATACGACGGGCGGGATGCCTCTGCGCGGTACTCGAATGCTTATCTGAACCAGTACCGCAACCGCGAGGGCGTCGATACCGAGCGTTACCCAGATGTAGACTGGCTAGGAGACTATTTCAGGAAAAGCAGCTGGGTTCAGCGCTACAACATCAGCATTTCAGGTGGTTCGCAGCGCACACGCTATTTTATCAATGGTGGCTTTTTAAATCAAGACGGTATGTTCAATACCGACGCTGAATCGAGCTACAGCACCAATAATGCCACGAGCCGATATAACCTCCGCTCAAACGTGGAAGTCGATGTAATGCCGTCGACGTTGCTTAAACTCGACCTATACGGATGGTATGACAGGCAGAACAGACCCGGCGGCGATTCGTTCAGCGCCTACCACGAACTGGCTACCACACCGGCAAACGCGTTCCCGCCGTATTACCTGAGCAACGGCCAATACGTCGATCAGGAAGGCAGTGCCGTTAATGGCATCAATGGCCGGATTGTGGCTGGCAACAACGTGCGGACAAACCCTTGGGCGCTCTTGAACCGCAACGGATATTCGGTGCTTGACCGGATGTACGGATCGTTCAGGGCGCAGCTCACGCAAGACTTTTCGTTCCTTGCCGAGGGACTTACCGCATCGGCCCTCCTATCGATGGATGCCTATACCGCTGCCATTACCAACCGCGAGAAGGCTTTCGCCTTTTATCAATTGGACGATGCCAATCCAACTATCCTACGGCGGACCGGTAACGACGACCGGATGAACAACGCGATTTCCGACCGGGCCAGTGACGCCCGGACATCGCTCGATTTGCAGGTGGCTTACGAAAGAGATTTGGGCAACCATTCACTTTTTGCCACGGCCTATTACAACCAGTTCGAATTCGATAATCAGACATCCATCCCCAGCCGTTTCCAGACCATCGGATCGTGGATCGGCTATAACTACGATCACCGGTATTATATCGATTTAACCGGGTCATACCACGGCATATATAAGTTTGCTCCCGGATCCCGGTTTGGTTTTTTCCCTGCTGTAACGGCAGGATGGGCGGTCTCGAACGAAGCGTTCTTCGAACCGTTGAAAACAACGGTAAACCATTTGAAGCTGCGCGGTTCCTATGGCTTGGTCGGCAACCAGCGCGGCGTCTCCGAATTCCAGTATAAATCGCGGCTATGGGCCACAAGCGGCGTGTACCAGTTCGGCAACGCCATGAACAACGTTGGAGGCTATATCGAAGATATCATCGCCAATCCGGGGCTTACCTGGGAAAAATCGCGGCAGTTGAATGTGGGCGCCGATCTCCGGTTTTTGGATAATCGGCTGTCTTACACGGTTGATTATTTCCACGACCAACGATACGACATGTATATGGTCAATAACAACGTCACTTCCCTGTTGGGTACAAGCGTCACGATCAACGAAAACATCGGCGAAATGTACGCTCGCGGGTATGAGATGGCGCTAGCGTGGCGCTCTACGGTGGGCAACCTGGCATATCGTATTGGGGCCATCTATTCGCAAACCGATAACAAAGTCCTCAAAACGGGCGAAATCACCGAGCCTTACTATTGGCTGCAGAGTGCCGGCTTCAAGCAGGATATCCGTACAGGCTACGTAGCCCTGGGCCTTTTCGATTCCTATGACGAAATAGCCGCCTCGCCCCGACAGACGTTTTCGGAAGTCCATCCCGGAGACATCAAATACCAAGACATTAACGGCGATGGGATGATAGACCGGAACGACCAGGTTCCCTTGGGGTATGGCCGCGTGCCACGCATTTTTTACGGCATCAATGGTGCCCTCTCCTATAAGCATATCGGACTTTCGTTCCTGTTCCAGGGAGCCGGGCGCGCCACACGCCTCTTGGAGGATAAGGTCGCTTATCCCTTCATCGATGACGGCACCATGTATGCCCATCAGCTCGACTACTGGACGCCCGAGAACCCCAATGCTTCGCTGCCCCGGATATCAGCCGTTCACAACAACGTAAATAACACCCAAACTTCCTCGTTCTGGATGCGAGACGTAAGCTACCTGCGGCTGAAAACTGTTGAGTTGTATTACGAACTGCCCTCGGCAGTACTTAAAAACATGTTTTTAGATAACCTTCGCGTTTCCGTAAACGGGTATAACCTCTTTGTGTGGTCGCCCAAGGGAAATCCGCTCGACCCCGAAGACACGGGCACGTCCGCCAACATGCCGCTCACCCGTAATTTGAGCGTGGGTTTATCCGTAAGGTTTTAAAAATGAAATGATCATGAGAAAATACACGATTGTCTTATTGCTCGTCCTAACTTTTTCCGGTTGTAATTATATGGATGAATTTCCGTACGACTGGGCCCAACCTGAAGACGTCTTCTCGATGGAGCATAACTACGAGCGGCCCATCAACCAAGCCTATTCGTTTCTGACCGGCGGATTCAACCGTATTTCAGGATCTTTCCTGGATGCCGCCACCGATGATGGGATGAGTACCATCCGGAATTCGTCCATCCACCGGTTGTCCCGGGGCTATATCAACTCCAATAGTCCCGTTTTGAGCCCTTGGAATACCGCATACCAAGGCATCCGCCAAGCCTTGTTTGTGCAGAAAAGCCTGGCCGAAATCGATCTGGTGCTCAACAACAAAACCGCCGAAGAGGTGGCGGAAATCAAAAACACCTATTCGGGTGAAATGTACGCGCTTCGTGCATGGTATGCGTTTGACCTCTTGCGCCATTATGGCGGGTTCCCCATCATCGATAAGTACTACATGCTGGGCGACCCTGAATTGGAAACCAAACAACGCAACACCTTTGCGGAGTGCGTCGCCCACATCATCAGCCTTTGCGACTCCGCGGCCACGAATTTGGCTGTTACCCCGGTGGGTGGTAACGGCGGCTTCGGCCGCATGACCAAGGGAGCGGCGTTAGCCATCAAGGCGAAAACGCTCGTGTTTGCCGCCAGCCCGCTGTTTAACCAAAGCGGCAATACCAATCCGGTGATCGGGTTTGTAGGGCAGTCTGAGGCGGACGTACGCGCAAGGTGGGAAGAAGCTGCCCAAGCCTGCGCCGAGGTCATCAACTTGAAGCGGCCGAACGGAGCGAATATGTATTCGTTGCACGGCAACTATACACGGCTATTTATCAGTTCTCCCAACAACGAATACATCCTATTCGTCGGCGCTTCGCAGAGCAACGCTTTAGAAAACCGCCAGTTCCCGCCGTCGATTTCTCGCAATTCGGGTGGCGGCACTGTGCCCACCCAAGAATTTGTGGATGCGTTCACCAATGCCGATGGGAGCCCCTTCGTCCGCAGCGAAGCTGAAGATTCCTACAGCGGGCGCGACCCCCGCTTCGACGCCACCATCGGGTATGACGGATCTGCATACGGCGACCAGGGAACCATCCGCACGCACATCGGGCAAGGCGCCACAATCGATGGACTTAACGTTTCGATAGACCGGTCAACGAATACCGGGTACTACCTGAAAAAATTCCTCGACTTCAGTATCGACTTTTCCAAAGGGAACCCCGGGCAGACGTTCCACCTGTTTCCCTTGATACGGTTGGCCGACGTGTTGTTGCTCTATGCCGAAGCCATGAACGAGGCCCACGGACCCGACCTCGATCCTAACGGTTACGGCCTCACGGCGAAAGATGCCGTTCGGCAGGTACGCGAGCGGGCTGGATTCCAGACCGACCATTACCTCGACGGTGTTGTCGATGCCGATGCCATGCGCGAAAAAATCAAGCAGGAACGCCGCATCGAACTTTCGTTCGAAGAACAGCGGTATTTCGACCTCCGTCGGTGGCTCGATGGCGAGAAGCTCAACCAGCCCGTTTCAGGCGTAAGGATCGAACAAACGGGCGGCCAACGCACCGTAGCGTATTTCACCGCAGACGAACTGCGCAAATTCGAACAAAGAATGTATTTACATCCCATCCCGTTGCGAGAGCTCCGCATTTCGCCGCAGATCGCACAAAACCCCGGATGGTAACCATTAAAAACAACTTAATCATATGAGAAGCCTATTTTTAGTGAGTATATTAACGGTATGTTGCGCCTTAAGCTACGCCCAGCAGGCCGTTAGGGGTACCGTGAAAGATGAATTCGGAACCCCGTTGGCAGGAGTGTCCATTCGGCAACAGACCATATCAGGGGGTACCGTTACCGATGAGAACGGTTCCTTTTCCCTGGTCATTGATGCCAGCGCCGACCCCATCCTCTCCTTCTCCATGGTTGGTTTCCGGACCGAGGAGTTGGATGTAAAGGGATTGAATCAGGTAGACATCATCATGACCAGCCAGGGAATCGACCTGGAACAGGTTATCGTTGTCGGCTACGGCCAGCAGAAAAAGGCTACGGTTACCGGCGCCATCTCAAGCGTCACTTCCGAAGACATCACCAGCACGCCTGTTTCCAGTGCCACCAACGCCCTCACGGGTCGCGTTCCCGGGCTCGTAACCCGGCAGGTGAGTGGCCGCCCGGGTCGAGACGATGCCGCCCTTTTTATCCGCGGCCGGGCCACGTTCAATAACGCCGCACCGCTCGTGCTCGTCGATGGGGTGGAGCGCGATTTCACGCAGATCGAAGCCGACGATATCGAAAGCATCTCGGTATTGAAAGACGCCTCCGCCACGGCCGTGTACGGGGTACGCGGTGCCAACGGCGTGGTATTGGTTACCACCAAGCGGGGCGCGGAAGGCAAGTCGCGCATCAATTTCAGCACCCAGTACGGCATCACGAATTTCAACCGGCTCACCACGGCCCTCGATGCGGAAACCACTTCAAAGTTCCAGCGCGAAGGAACCATCAACGTGGGGCTCGATCCGTCGGTGTTATCCAACACCAGCAATTTCCCGGTATCCCAATACGATAACTACCTCTACCGGACTCAGGGAAGCCCCTTTACACACCCCGATAACAATTTCGTGGAAACCTTCACCAAGCCGGGTAGCCAGCAACGCTACAACGTGAGCATTACGGGTGGTAATAAGGTGGTCCGTTACTTCGTCTCGGCCGGTTACCTCAACCAGCAGGGCATGTTCGAAGCCGACATCAACAAGTTGCGCGAAAAGCCGGCTATCAAGCAGCTGATCGAGTCGTCGCCCGAGGTAGATAAGGCCTTAACGCCGAAAGACTACAATGCAGACTACTACTACAACCGGATAACTACCCGTTCCAACATCGACATTACGTTGACCGAAGACTTAAAGCTAGGTGTGAATATGGCCTACCTATTTAAGAAGGAAAACCGGCCCGGTACCTACGACGGGTTGGGTAGCAATGCCGAAGCGCTCCGGTTGTTCGCTGCATTTTACCGGAATGCGCCGCAGGCGTTCCCGTTGATGAACCCCAATGGAAGCTTTGGTGGAGCCATCGGCGTATGGCGCCAGAACCCATTGGTTACCATCGCCAATACCGGTTTCCGGTCTGATTTCGACAATGAATTGCAAACCGCCTTTACCCTCAATTACAACCTCGGTAAGCTGGTGGAGGGTTTGTCGGTAGATGGCAGGTATGCTTTCGACGGCAATTGGAACAACTGGCGGGGCATGCAGTGGCGGCCGTACCTCTATGCTTACAATCCCGTCAACGACTCTTACCTCCAAGGGTTGGCCGGGGTATTGCCTAACCAGGGCTCAGGAAAGACATCAGGCACCTACAACCAATACGCCGAAGTTGCCGTCAGGTATAACCGGGGCTTCAGCGGCCATAACGTTTCCGGCGTGGTGCTCGGCAACTTCAACTCGCTCTCGGCCCCGGGGGGACAATACTCCTATGTTCCGCATGTTTACCAAGCGGTCATCGGCCGTGTAAACTATGACTACCAAAACAGGTACCTGCTCGAGGTCAACCTCGGCTACAACGGCTCCAACCGCTTCGCGAAAGGGCACCGTTTCCAATTATTCCCCGCCGTATCGGCTGGCTGGACGTTGACCAACGAATCCTTTATGCCCGAATCCGACGTGCTCGACTTCCTCAAACTGCGGGGGTCCTTCGGCCAAGTCGGAAACGACAAACTCGGTAATGAGTTCTCCTATTATTACCGGTCTACCTACGTAGATGGTGCCTCTTATTCCTTCGGCGAGTCCCATAACCCCAACGTTACCGGGCTGCAGGAAGGACGGATGGCCAACGAGAACATCCGCTGGGAGATGGCCACCAAATACAACCTCGGGCTGGAAACCAGGTGGTTGCGGTCGCGGCTCTCGCTCAATGCGGATGTCTTCAAAGAGCACCGCACCAACATCCTGCGGGTGCCGGCCCGGTACCTGGTGTTTGCCGGCATCAATAGCTTGGCACCCGAGAACCTCGGCGTGGTGGAAAACGAAGGTGTCGAGTTCGAACTCGGCTGGCAAGAGAAAGCCAATGACAAGTTCAGCTATTTCGCCACGCTACAGTACGCTTATGCGCACAACACGATCATCGAAATGAGCGAGGCCAGCCAGCCTTACGACTACATGCGGGCAACAGGGCACTCCATCGAACAATTCATTGGGTATAAGTCTGCTGGCTTTTTCGGTTCTTACGAGGAAATCGCAGCATCCCCCCAGCAATTCGGTCTATCTAACCTCGCTCCCGGCGATATCAAATACAAAGACCTCAATGGCGATGGCATCATCGACCAGAACGATCAGACCGCGATCGGCAACAGCACCATCCCGGAGTACACCTTCTCCCTGTCTACCGGAATCACGTACAAAGATCTGTCGCTGAGCGTACTCTTCCAGGGCGCGGCCCGCAGCTCCGTATATATGGCCGGCGACGTGGGCTGGGATAACAGTTGGGGCAATTACTTCGAGGAACACATCAATCGGTGGACACCAGAAACCGCTGCTACCGCCACTTATCCGCGCTTTCTGCAAAAATCCGACGGCAACCATCAGAATTACTACCTCTCGGATTACTGGTTGCGGGATGGGAAATACTTGCGGCTCAAAAACGTGCAGCTAGCCTACGCACTGCCCAAATCGCTGCTCGGCCGGACACCCCTGAATACCGTCCGTATTTTCGCCAACGCGTTTAACCTGTTTACCTGGGATGAGGTGAAGCGGATCGACCCCGAATCGAACCCCAACCGGAATGTGGGGCAGTTTTACCCGCAGCAACGGATCATCAATTTTGGACTTACTATTGGATTCTAATTAACGATAATGAAGAGATTATATATATTCGTGAGTTTCCTTTTACTTGCAGGCTGCAGCAAGGAAGGCATGCTAGACAGTACCGACCTGGATGAGCTCACCAACGAAAAGGTGTTTTCAGACGTCGAGAACACGCGGAAAGCATTGTACAACCTGTACGGCAACATGCGGGATGTACAGAATAACAACAGCGGCAGTTTTTCGGTGCTGTTCAACATGAACGTTACCGTAGCGATGCTCGATAACGCTACCGACGACGGGGCGGGCAACACCACCCGGAATGCCGGGACATCACCCGGTATCCAGAAGTACATCATGGGCGCCATTACCGGCACCAGCAATCCGGTCGTGACCGAACACCCCTGGAGGTTCTTCTACCGTGCCATCCGCAATGCCAACATCTTCTTGGCAAATGTCGAGCAATCGCCGCTCCCTGCAGAAGAAAAGCGTAGCAGCGCCAATCAGGCGCGATTCCTTCGCGCTTATTTCTACCACGAGTTGTTCCGCTGGTTCGGTCCACTGGTCATTTCAACCACAGCCGAAGACCCATTTGCCTTTGAAACCGTGAAACGCGAAACGCTGCAAAATACGGTCCGGTTCATTGCCGACGAATTCGATGCACTCGCTGCCGAGGGCATGTTACCCGACAAATGGAATGGGGCCGACTACGGCCGGGCCACCCGTTCGGCTGCCATGGCCTATAAAGCGCGCACGCTTCTTTATGCTGCAAGCCCCTTATTCCAGGCCTCGGGCGTCTCGTGGGCCGAGGCCGCCGACGCGGCCGACGCGCTCATCGCCTATGCCGACGGCAACAACATCCACCGGCTATACATTGCCCCTGGTGAGGAAGAAAAGAGCTATACCCGGTATTTCAATGAACGGAGCAACCCCGAAAATATACTGGTGTATTTGCGCGCGCCGGACAACGACCTGTATAACCTGTTTCCCGCGTTTAATCCGTGGAATGTCAATAAGGAACTCACTACCGTACCTACCCAATGGCTGGTAGACAGCTACGATATGGCCGACGGCTCCGAGCCCATCACCGGTTATAACGCTGATCATAGCCCCATCATCAATCCGGCGTCGGGATACGATGAGCAAAATCCCTATGCCAACCGCGATCCGAGGTTTTACCAAACCATCCTCCATCACGGCGCCACCTGGCCAAGTGTCAACAAGGGCACCGCTAGGGTAGACCTTACCACCCCCAATAATTGGGGTAGCGGCTATTTCCTTGTCAAGCACCTCGACGACCGCATCGACCACCGCGACGGCGGTACCACTTCGATGAATTTCGTGATGATGCGCTACGCAGAAGTACTGCTCAACTATGCCGAAGCGATGAACGAATCGAGCGACGACCATAGCGCCCGCGCATTGGCGGTGGAGCAACTCAACCGGATCCGGGCACGGGCCGGCATCACCACCCCCCTCAACGCCGCCGATTTTACGCAAGAAACGCTGCGCCAACGGATCCGCAAAGAGCGGCGGGTAGAGTTATGTTTCGAAGAGCACCGATTCTTCGACATCCGGCGGTGGCAGATTGCCGGCGAAGTGATGAACCGACCCGCTATGGGGATCGACTTCGAAAACGGGCGCTTTGTGCGGAAAGTGCTCGACCAACGGAGCTACAACGAACGGATGAATCTCGCTCCGATCCCGATCACCGAGGTGAACAATTCGCCGATGATATTTCAGAACCCCGGGTATTGATAATTGAAAAAACTAATCAGATGAACGTTAAACAAATAAAACACAACATGCGCAACAACGTACTTTTGCTCGCTATCTTCGGGATGGCATTCATGGCATCGTGCAGCAAGGACTTCGAGGATATTCGGTTTGATCCCGACGTGAAGATCCAATTCTCCGAAGGCGGTGATTCAAGCATCGTCGATATCGGCAAAGGCATCACCGACTATACCGCCGAAATAAATGTAACCGCCAATGGTGCAGTTATCCGGCTATTCGAAATCTACGAAGCCGACCCCCGCAGCGGCAGCCGCGGTGCACTCATCGAAGCGGCCACCCACGTCTTCGACAACCCCGCAAGCAGCTATTCCACCGCTTTCAGCATCCCCGACCTTACGGAAAACACATGCATCAAAATCGTGGTGACCGATACGTTGGAGCAGGTGTATGAAAGGAATCTGTTGGTGCGCATTACCCCTTCGGTACACTTTTCCGAGGCCAGCCGCTTAGAAACCGCCGATCACTATTACGGCTCATTTTTCGCTACATGGTATGACGGCCGCGCCTATATGCGCGATACCGAGTATGCCGACGCCATTGACTTCTCGGTGGGCGAGGCTGTCATCGAATCGGGCGAAAGCCCGGTGCCGGCGCTGGTAAACCCCGCGAAGCGGCGTGACTACCAGTTGCTGACGATCGCAGGTTTGCAAGAGGCTAAATTCGCACTGACCGACTTAACCCCGGCAGACTACCGCGCCATCACGCGAGTGGATGCAGCGGCGATTAACAGCTTGCCAGACCCCGATAGCGATGCGGTACAACTCGCAGCCGGAAACGTATACCTGTTTAAAACGCAGAACGGCAAGAAAGGACTGATCCATACCACGGCAATGTCAAGCAAAACCGCTACGGTAGAGCAGCCAAGCGGTGGATGGGCCGAGCAGACCATCCACGAAATCAGCTTCACTACTAAAACGGTCTGGTAAAGCATAACGGTATGTCAGCACGTCGTATACGAACACGCCTTCTCGCTGTTTTATACCCTTGGGTAATCTTTCATGCGCCCGATGCCGGTGCAATGCCTTACGCTACGGCGGCGCGTAGCTGTGAGCAGCCTGCCGACACGGGGGGTGCTGCGCTGAAAGGGCTGGTGGGCCTCAACGATGCGTCACGCATCATCAAAGACGGCGACACCTACTTTTGGTATTCAACAGGAGGGGGCATCCGGATGCGCTGGACATCCAATCCGCAAGGCGGCTTGTGGCATGAAGGGCCCGACGTTTTCCCTGTCCGCCCGGCCTTCTGGGCGGAATATAGTCCACGGAATATCGCCTGGGCCCCGGATATCATCTATGACGACGCCACAGGCGAATATCGGCTGTATTACTGCGTTTCCAGTTTGGGCAGTAACAAGTCGGCTATCGGCCTGGCAACGAATACCACCCTGCATCCTTCAAATCCCGATTACGAATGGGTAGATCGCGGGATTGTCGTCGCAACCAGCGAAGGCGAACTTAGCAACGCATTGGATCCCTGCCCCGTACGCACACCCGCCGGCGAATGGTATCTCTGTTTCGGTTCGCATTTTGGCGGAATCAAGCTGCTGCGGCTCGGTGCCGACGGCAAACAGCACCCCGCGGTTTCGACGGTATGGAATCTCGCCCGCAAGGAACAGACCCCCAAGAATGCCATCGAAGCTGCAGCCATCTACCCCGGGGAAAAAGACGGCAAGCTTGGATATTGGCTGTTCGTCAACTGGGGAAGCGGCCTCGGCCATAAAGAAAATGCCACCTACCAAGTCAGGATTGGCTGGTCGGACAACATCCAAGGGCCCTACCGCGATAAGAACGGTACCGACATGTACAACGGCGGCGGCACTCTCATGATGGCCAGCAGGCAGGCATTCCCTGCTGCCAACCGTACGCATATCGGCAGGGGCCACGTCGGCATTATCAAAGGCGAACGGTTGGACGGCCATTACCCCGATTGGATAAGCTATTCCTATTGGCTGGAAAATCCGCCCGCGGGCGAAGACGGTAAGCGGTTCGGCCTGCAACGGTTAATAATCGATGCGGATGGCTGGCCGGACGCAGGTAACTTATTTCAAAAATAATCCCATATTTAAGCATGGATATGTTCGTAAAGCCGCGTAAGCGCAAATCAACAATTGGAATTTTAATGCGAAACGGCGCATTAATAACAACGCTCGTGGCCCTCACCGCCGGGGTGCCTCTCCAAGCCCAGCCACCCGAAGGGGGCAAACGCCCGAACATTGTATTGATAATGGCCGACGATATGGGTTACTCCGACCTCGGCTGCTATGGTGGTGAAGTGCAAACGCCCAATATCGATCGACTGGCAGAAGAAGGCATCCGTTATAAGCAGTTCTACAACGCCGCCCGCTGCTGCCCTACCCGGGCGTCACTGATGAGTGGGTTATACCCCCACCAAGCCGGCATGGGCTGGATGGCGGCTGCCGATCTCGGTACCCCTGCCTACCAGGGTACGATCAATGACAACGCTGTCACCATTGCCGAAGTACTGAAAACCGCGGGTTATCGCACCTACATGACCGGCAAATGGCACCTTACCAATGAACGCAAAATTGACGGCATGGTAACCGATAGCTGGCCTTTACAGCGTGGGTTCGACCGGTATTTCGGTATCGTTCCGGGCGGCGCTAACTATTTCACCCCCGTGGTGTACAGCGGCAACGCCCGTTATAAAGCGCCCGACAATTTTTACCTGACCGATGCCATCAGTGATACCACCGTCCGGTACCTCAACGCACATTTCGATGCCCATCCCGAAGATCCGCTGTTCATGTATGTCGCCTACACTGCGCCCCACTGGCCACTACATGCCTTAGAAGAAGATATCGAAAAGTATAAAGACGCCTACCTGGCCGGTTGGGATACCCTCCGCCAGCAACGGTTCCGTAAACAACAGGAGATCGGTCTTTTTGCACCCGAGGCCACACTATCACCAAGGGATTCCGCAGTCCGGGCGTGGGACCAGCTTACGCCGGATGAGCAGGAAGAAATGGCGATGCGCATGGCTATTTACGCTGCGCAAATCGACAACATGGATCAGGGCATCGGCCGAATCGTCGACGAACTCCGCAAGCAGAACCAACTTGACAACACGCTGATTTTCTTCTTGAGCGACAATGGCGCTTGCGCCGAGTTCATTAGCAGTGGCGCACGGAAAACGCCCGATGGCAAAGAAAATACCTTCGAAAGTTACCGTATCGAGTGGGCCAACCTGAGCAGTACCCCCTTTAAAGAGTACAAGCATTATACCTACGAAGGCGGCATTGCCACCCCGCTGATCGTGCATTGGCCGGCCGGCATCGCAGAGGCCTTACGGAACACCCTGGTTAGCCAATACGGCCACCTCAGCGACATCATGGCCACCTGCGTCGACGTGTCGGGTGCTATTTACCCTGCACGACGGGGCGACCACGACATCCACCCTATGGTGGGCAAAAGCCTGGTTCCGCACTTCACCGGCGGCGATAACCAGCGCGGTAAGATATTCTGGGAGCACGAGGCCAACATCGCCGTGCGCGATGGAAAGTGGAAACTCGTGGCCAAAACACCCGAAGGGCACCCCTTCGATCCCGGCAGCCTGCGGTTGTATAACCTCGAAGACGATCCCATCGAGCTCCACGATCTTTCCACCCGCGAGCCCGAACGCGTACGACGCATGTACGCTGAATGGCAGGAGTGGGGCGAAAAGGTGGGTGTTTTCCCGTTAGATACCCGCCAGTACGGACAACGGGCACAGGCTTACCGGCGGAACATCAACGGTAGCTTTGATGACAACCTCGGCGGCTGGAATCCGCAAGTCGATGCCGATGCCACGATTTCGGTAGACACCACAGGCAAATTGGGAGGCACCAAATCAGCCCGGATACACCTAGCCACCCCCGGCACCATGCCGGCGAAAGTGGCCCTTAAATGGGCGTTCCGCGGCACGGCAGGCGAGCGGTTCGAAGTCGGCCTGAGCGCCATCGCCGACCGGACGTCCACTGCCTACCTCCGGCTAGAGCAGGTTGGCAAAGGCGAAGAGAAGGTGGTCGACCAAGCCATCACCATTCCAACCGACGCACGCAGCTACCGCTTCATGTCCGAGCCCCTACCTGCAGACGGCCAATACCGCTTGGCGCTCTATTTCGGTGAAAGTGAAGCCAACACAACCCATTGGATAGATGACATCGTGCTACGCCCCGTCGACCAGGCAACCCGTAACGATTGAGCCACCGAATAAAGCATCGAATAATGGAAATGAAACCAAGCAATATCCGGTATTTTAACACGATATCATTTTTGATCCTTCCACTCCTCCTATGCCTCTACCTCGTACCGCGAGCCCAAGAGGTGCCCCATGTGGTACTCATCTCTATCGACGGGCTTCGGCCGGCATTTTATTCCGATGAAGGCTGGCAGACACCCAACCTGCGACAGTTGGCGGCCGAAGGCGTTGTGGCCGACGGTGCCCTCACCGTGTTCCCATCCATTACCTATCCATCACACACGTCAATGGTCACAGGTGCTTATCCGGCCCGCCATGGCATATTTTACAACGCCATCAAAGATAGTAAAGTCGGTGCATGGTATTGGGAGGCCGACTCGATACAAACACCCACGCTGTGGGATGCCGTCCGGGCAGCCGGTAAAACGTCGGCAGCCATCTTCTGGCCTGCATCCGTTGGCGCCCCCATCGACTACAACATCCCCGTGAGGCGGGCCAACGGCGACGAAAAGGGCGACCAGCTCGCCATGACCCGCCCGTATGTAACGCCATCAACATTATTGGCCGAGTTCGAAGCGGCATGCGGCCCGCTTCAGGCCGAGCACCTCGGCCATCACGATGACCAATTCGATAAGACCGTAGGCAAACTGGCCAGCTACATCATCAAGCGCCATAAACCCAGCCTTACAGCTATCCACTTCCTTGGCGCCGACCACACCCAACACGCGCATGGCACGGATGCCCCCGAAGTGCGGCACGCTGTCCATGTGATCGACAGCATGATCGGTGCCGTACTCCATGCCCTTGGCGACGCCGGTATCCGGGAGCAGACCGCCGTCATCGTTACGGGCGACCACGGCCATGCCGATACCGAAGCGGCCTTCTCGCCAAATATTTACCTCAAAACCCACGGGCTGCTAACTGACCGAGAGCAATGGAAAGCGAAGTTCGAAACAGCAGGCGGGTCGGCATTTTTATTCCTGCGCGACCCGCACGACCGCGAAACGGAAGCGCAAGTGCGGCGCATCCTGTCGGAACTGCCCGACGGGCAGGATACCTTGTTCCGGATTGCTGACCGGGAAGAACTGGATCGTCTCGGCGCCCATCCCGATGCAGCCTTCGGTCTAGCTATGCGCAAGGGAATCGTTGCAACAGAATCTTTTAAAGGCATACCGTACCGTAAACGCACATTCGGCTCCGCCCACGGCTACCATCCCCATACACCCGGCATGGAAACCGGTTTTATGGCGGCCGGTGCAGGCATCAAAAAAGCCGGTAAATTGCCGCCCATCGAAATTGTCGATATCGTACCCCTCATCT
Source organism: uncultured Parapedobacter sp. (assembly GCA_964613725.1). Taxonomy (GTDB): domain Bacteria; phylum Bacteroidota; class Bacteroidia; order Sphingobacteriales; family Sphingobacteriaceae; genus Parapedobacter. The sequence continues at coordinate 35,732 of CAZTJY010000003.1, forward strand.
CGAAGCTGCTGGCGCTCGATATCGAAGCACCCGATGGTGAGCTGGTTTCCGGTATCCTCCAAACCAACGATAAGTAACGCGAAGTATTATACAAATATGATTCATCAACAGTGAGGAAACAAAAAGTGACGCGATTAATCCATCTGAAGAAGCCCATGCAGCTCGCAGGCCTGGTACTGAGTACGGGCATCCTGGTAAACCTTGCAGCGCCCGCCGCTGCCCAGCCGGCGGACAGCCCCCAACCGAATATCGTTTTTATCCTGGTTGACGACGTCGGTTGGGGCGAGTTGGGCACGTACGGCAATACCTTCAACGAAACGCCGCACCTGGATCGGCTGGCCGCCCAAGGTATCCGGTTCACCCAGGCTTATGCCGCCGCCCCGGTGTGCTCGCCCACACGGGCCAGCATCATGACCGGGCAGCACCCCGCACGGGTGGGTATTACCGATTTCCTACCCGGCAAAACCGACCGCTACCTGGATCCCGACCAATACGTTACGCTCAATGAAGCCTTAGCGGCTTCCGGATACCATACCGGCCTGATCGGCAAGTGGCACCTTGACACCGACTTTGCCGTCAATCGGGCTGGCCCCGATAAACACGGCTTCCACGAAGTAATCGGCACCGAAACCAAGTATATCGCCGATGGCGATTATTTCTTTCCCTACGATAAGATTGCCACCTTCACCGAAGGGTCCGAAAACGAATACCTCACCGACCGCCAGAGCGACGAAGCTTGTCAATTCATTGAGCGGAATAAGAACAATCCTTTTTTTCTCTACCTCTCCTATTACAGCGCCCACACCCGCTTGGAGGCCCCCGCAGAACTGGTTGCCAAGTACAGTAAGAAATTCGACGAGAAATACGGCGCCGGCAAAGCCGCTGAGCTGTTTGGCGCCGGAACCATCGCGAACCGCACGGCGCGCCACCCGGACAACCCGCACCTGGCCGCCATGATCGAACGCATCGATGCCGGCGTGGGCAAGTTGCTAGAGACACTGAAAAACAATGGGTTGGAAGAAAACACGCTGGTCGTTTTCTTTTCTGACAATGGCGGACCGGGACGGCTGGGGAATAACGGACATCTCCGGTCGGGTAAAACATGGCTGTACGACGGTGGCATCCGCGATCCATTGATCATACGGTGGCCCCGGCGCATCGAGCCCCGGCAAGTCAGCCATGTGCCGGTAATCAGTACCGATTTTTACCCAACCCTTATCGCGGCTGCGGGTGCCCCAGCCCCACGAGGGCAAGAGATAGACGGGGCAAACCTGATGCCGTTGCTTACCCGGGGGCAGGCACCCCGGCGCGACGCGCTGTTCTGGCACTACCCCTCGGAAACCGGCAAATGGAAAGAGCGCATGGCAAGTGCCGTACGGCAGGGCGACTATAAATTGCTGTATTTTTACCTGCACGATCGGTATGAACTATACGATTTGGCCAACGATCCCGGCGAGAAAAATGACCTCGCCTCGCAACAGCCCGAAAAGGTGGCTGCATTGAAGCAACGGTTGGCCGATTGGAAAAAGGAAGTCAATGCCGAAGAGCCCGACGTGGAAATCGGGTCGGGTAGGCGGGGAAAATAACGAAAACGGCGTCAAGCGATGGGATGGCGAGAATAAATGGTTAGTTTGCGAGCGGCATGGTAGCATTACGTTTTTTCTGTTTGGTTGTGCTCCTTTTGGTCGGAGAATGCCTCAGGGCCCAGCAGATCCTGTTTCGGAATTATTCGGTCGAGCAAGGCCTGTGTTCCAATACGGTCTGGTGCATCAACCAAGACCAGCAGGGATACCTATGGTTCGGCACCAAAAATGGGCTCAGCCGCTTCGACGGGTACAACTTCAAGACGTACCAATTCAACGAACGTGTTCCGGGTTCGCTTGGCGACAATTTCATCCACGACATCTGTGCGGTCGATTCAATCACGTTTTGGATCGCCACGGAAAAGGGCGTATATGAGTTCGATCTCGAAACCGAGGTATTTACCCGCTTCGAGCCGTTGGGCGATAGTTTTATTTATTCGCTGCACCGAGATAGAAAAGGAGTGATGTGGATCGGTACGCGGAACGAAGGGCTGTTCCGGTACGACCCCCGCCTCGACCAACTCAAACACTACCAATCGCAGGCTACCTACAAAAGCGCGTCGCTCTCTTCCAACCAGATCCGCAGCATCACCGAAGATGCCGCTGGGCACATCTGGCTGGCCGCATACGGCGGTGGGGTAGACCGGCTAGACCCCATATCCGGCCGGGTGAGCCATTATCAAACCACCAACAGCGAATTGCTTACGGCTAATGTACTTACCGTCTATGCCGACCTCGCCGATAACATCTGGATCGGGACGGTCCAAGGCGGGCTTAGCGTGTGGCAACGCAAGTCCGGCACCATCCGGAATTACACCAAATCAGGGCCCGGATCCATTCAGGATAACATCGTCCGCGCCATATACCAGCCCACGCCCGAAAAGCTGTACGTCGGTACCGAACGGGGATTGGGAGTGCTCGACCTCCATACCGACCAGTTTACCACCTACGAAAAGCAGCTCGGCGACAACTACGGCATCAGCGATAACGCCGTATACGCCATCTATCCGGACCGGGAAGGCAACGTATGGGTAGGTACCTATTTCGGCGGCGTGGACTATTTCCAAAATAAGGGCTATCAGTTTGAGCTCTATTATCCGAATGCACAACCGCACTCCCTATCGGGAAATGCCGTGAGCTGTTTTTTGGAAGATACCCCCGGTACGTTTTGGATAGGCACCGAAGACGGCGGACTGAACCATTACGATTCGGCAACCGGCCGATTCAGGCAGTACCCGTTTTCGCCCGAACAGGAACCTTTAATGTACCACAATATCCACGCGTTGGAGAAAGACGCCGATGGCAACATCTTCATCGGCACCTTCACCAACGGGCTCAATATTTACCATCCCAAAACCGGTCGCGTCAAACGCTATCAGAATCGGCGCGGCAACCCCCATTCATTGAGCAGCGACATCGTATACTCCCTCTACCGGGACAAGGAGCAAACCATGTGGGTGGGAACGGTGAAAGGATTGAATATCTACGACCCCGAAAGGGATGAATTCCTTCGGATACGGGATAACGGGCTCGATACCTGCTTCATTTACGACATGTACGAAGACAACCGCCAGAACATGTGGTTAGCCTCTTACGGTAATGGACTTTTCGTTAAGAACAAACGCTCGGACACATGGACGAACTTCATGCCCGACGGCACACCCAACTCCCTGAATTCTGCCAAGGTGACCTGCCTGTTGGATGATCACAACGGTAACCTTTGGGTCGGCACGGACGGCGGTGGACTAAACCGCTTCGCATTTAAAGACAGCACGTTCACCACGTACGGTAGCGCGGAAGGGATCGAGGCCAACATCATCTATGGCATCCTTGCAGACGATATCGGCAATATCTGGCTTTCCACCAATAACGGAATTTACAGTTTCCATTTGAAAACAGCCAAGGTTCGGCATTATACCGATTGGAGTTTCATTCAAGGCAAACAGTTCAATTATAAAGCATACTATAAATCCAACGACGGCAAGCTCTACTTCGGGGGGATCAATGGGTTTAACGCCTTTTATCCCGACAGCATTGACGAAAGGTATGGCCAGGCCACCGTTGCTCTTACCAATTTCCAGCTGTTTAACCAAGATGTGGATATCCACGATCCGAATGGGCCGCTATCGAAGTCCATCAATTTCACCGATAAGATTACCCTCCGGTCCAACCAGTCGGTCATCAGTTTCGAGTACGCCGCGCTAACCTATTTGGCTCCGCAAAAGGCCAATTACGCCTACAAAATGGAAGGTTTCGACGAGGGCTGGAACTACGTCAAGAACCAGCGGAAGGCAACGTACACCAACCTTCCCCCTGGCAGCTATACCTTTAAGGTAAAGGCTACCGACGACGAAAGTTCGTGGGACACCGCGGAGACGTGCATCCAAGTGACGGTGAAACCACCGTTTTACCGGACCAACCTCGCTTATTTCGCCTATTTCCTGGTGGCCATCGGTAGCGCTGCGGGCATCCGGACCTACTACAGCCGCCAAACCCAAAAGCGCAACGAAATCAAACTGGAGCGGCTCAAGAACAAACGAGAGCAAGAGTTCTATAACCAGAAGATCGAGTTCTTTACCGCCATGGCCCACGAAATCCGCACGCCGTTATCGTTGATCATTGCGCCGCTCGAAAAATTATTGGATGGCAACAATTGGTCGCCCCCTGAGCAGGAACAGCTGCGCACCATGGAAGAGAACTCCGGCCGGTTGTTAAACCTGGTCAATCAATTGCTCGATTTCCGGCGTATCGAGAGCGACATCTACGACATCCGCCCCGAACCCATCGAACTCGTGTCGTTCGTCCATTCGATCTATTCCCGGTTCTCCTCCATACCCTACCAAAAAGGGCTCAAATTTACGCTCAGTACCAAGGTTAGCACCCTTCGGGTAGAGGCCGATGCCGAAGCCATCACCAAGATCCTGAACAACCTGCTGATCAATGCCTTTAAATTTACCCGCTCGAAAGTGCAGATAAGCATCAACGAGCCCCATACCTCAGCATCCGGGCAGGCTTACTTTTCGGTCAGCATCGAGGACGACGGTATCGGCATCCCCCCGGCAGAGATTGACAATATCTTTAAGAAATTTTTCAAGGTATCCGAAGGCAAACACCAATACAGTAACTTGGGCGGCGTCGGTATCGGATTGGCCCTGGCGAAGTCGTTGACCGAAAAGCACGGCGGCTACGTGGAAGTAAATAGCGTTAAAGGCGAACGGACCACCTTTACCGTGTACCTGCCGTTTCAAGACCAAACCAGCGCCGCTGCCGCCCCGATAGCCGATGGCCGGGCAGCGGCCGAGCCCTGCCAAGAAGACGCCGAAGGTAAACCTGTCATCCTCATCGTGGAAGACGACGACGCGCTGATCCATTTCCTTTCGGGATCGTTCCGGGCCGAAGGCTATTGCCTTATCGAGGCAAAAAACGGCCGTGAAGGTTTGGCGAAGCTCGATGAGAACAGTGTAGACCTGATCATCTCCGATGTGATGATGCCCGAACTCGACGGCCTCGAATTCTGCCGTCAGGTCAAAAGCAATATCAATTACAGCCACATCCCGCTCATCCTGCTCACCGCAAAAGGCAATTCGGAAGCCGAGATTGCCGGTATTGAGCATGGCGCAGATTCGTACATCATCAAGCCCTTCAAGTGGAAGCACGTACTCGCCGTAACGAAAAACCTGCTCGAATCGCGTGAGCGCCTGCGCGAGAAATTTGCCCATCCGTTTGAAGCGGTCGCCACGCTGGGTGCCAACCCCGGCGAGCAACAATTTATCGGAAAAGTCGCTGAAATCATCGAGAGCCGCATCAGCGATCCGCAGCTCTCTGTCGAAGAACTCGGTCGCGAGCTGGGCATGAGCCGTTCGAGTTTACATAAAAAGCTGAAGTCCCTTTCGGGGCGTGTCCCCAATGAGTTTATTCGGCTGGTGCGGCTGAAGCATGCTGTCAAATTGCTGTTGGCCGACAACCACAGCGTTTCCGAAATCGGGTACCTGGTCGGTTTCAATTCGCCCTCCTATTTCTCGAAATGTTTTGCCCAGCAATTTAACCTCACTCCCAGTGAGTTTATCGAAAAATACGCCAATAAGCGGCGGGCCGATGGCGCTGATCCCGTTGATATCGATCTTGACAATCCTGTAAATCCGTAACACTAAAATGGCCATGAACATCCCATTCAAAAAACTTATTTTCCTATTTTTCCTCGCCCCGCTACTCGCCGTGGCGCAATCCAAAAGGCCCAATATCGTCATCATTTTAGCCGACGACCTCGGTTGGGGCGACGTGGGTTTCCACGGCAGCGATATCCATACCCCCCACCTCGATCAGCTGGCCCGTGAAGGGGTTGTACTGAACTATTATTATACGGCTCCAGTGTGCTCGCCTACGCGAGCGGGACTGATGACGGGCCGGTACCCCAACCGTTTTGGGCTCCGCGAAACCGTCGTTCCGCCGTGGAGCGCTTTCGGTGTCGATACGGCCGAAACGTTTCTAAGTGACTACCTGGCGCGTGCCGGTTACGAAAACCGGGCCGTTCTCGGGAAATGGCATTTGGGGCACGCCACGCGTGCGTATTTGCCGTTGCAACGGGGATTTACCCATTTCTATGGCCATTATAACGGGGCGATTGATTACTTTACCCACCAGCGCGAGGGCGAGCTCGACTGGCACCGCCAAGAAGAGACCTGCTACGACGAAGGCTATGCCACGGACCTGATTTCGGAGGAAGCAGTCCGCTGTATTACCGACTATGCTTCTGCAGGCAGCCCCTTCCTGCTGTATGTGGCCTACAATGCGCCACATAGTCCCCTCCAAGCCAAAGAAGAAGATCTGCTACGCTATGGCTTTGATGCGACAAAGCCTCTGTTTGGCCGCAACCGCGACCAAGATTACGGCCGCATCGGGCGCGGAAATACCCGCGAGCAGACCTACAAAGCCATGGTAACCAGCATGGACAGCGGCATCGGCCGGATCCTGGCCACGCTCAAAGCATTGGGCATCGAAGACAATACCCTCGTGCTGTTCCATAGCGACAATGGTGCGGCGCCGGGTGAAGGCGGTTCGAGCGGCGAACTCCGAGGCACCAAGTTCCAGGAATGGGACGGCGGTGTCAGGAGCCCGGCGATCATCAAATGGCCCAACGGGTTCCAGGGTGGCCGTTCGATCGATCAGGTAACGGGTTACATCGACGCCGTGCCCACCATCCTCGACATCATCGGGCAAAGCCGCCCTACCGATAAACCCTTGGATGGCATCAGCATCCTGCCGGTGCTGCAGCAGAATCGCCAGTCGATCGACCGTGATTTTTACCTTGGGTATGGCGCCCTGATCAGTGGAAACCGTTGGAAAATCGTCAAGGCCGATAGCGGCAACCCGCGTATGGACGAACCTGAAGACGTGCTTTATGATATCCTTGCCGACCCGACCGAGTCGAACGATGTTAAAACACAGCATAAGCGCCAGTACAGACGGTTAAGCAAGCAAGTCGCTCGCTACGATGCGATGACCTCCCCCGAGGCGGTGCCCCCATACGGGGAAGGCCGGCAGGGGTTTGTCGCCCCGAAAGACTGGAAAATAACCGATTGATTGAATATAAACCCGTAATGATGCAGAAATTCGCTAAGCACATCATGGCCTTCGGTGCGACCGCCGCCGTAGCGCTCCTCGCGGCTGGTTGCGGCGCCACAACGAACCGCCAACAGGGCACGTCGGCAGCAAGCCAAACCGACGGACCGTACAACGTTGTCTATATCCTGGCAGACGACCTCGGCTATGCCGAACTAGGTAGCTACGGCAACACCTTCAACGAAACGCCGCACCTCGACCAATTGGCTACCGAAGGGGTCCGGCTAACGAACGCCTACGCCGCGGCACCCGTTTGCTCACCCTACCGGGCCGCTTTGATGACGGGGCAATACCCGGCGCGCCTCCACATCACGGACTACCTGCGGCCAAACGCAAGCCAGCACCTCGATACCGCGCATACCACCCTTGCCGAAATGTTCAAGGCCAACGGCTACCGTACCGGTATCGTCGGGAAGTGGCACCTGTCTGGCTACGTCAAGGAAGGCGCCACCGAGGAAACCCTACCCGACAGGCACGGGTTTGACGAGGTCATGGTGAGCGAAAACCGTGGCATCGCCGAAGGGTGGTATTTCCATCCCTACGGCTTCAATCACGAAATCGAGAAGAAGCGTCCCGGAAGGGAATACATCACCGACCGGCAGCACGACGAAGCCATCGGCTTCATCGAACGTAATAAAGACCAGCCGTTTTTCCTGTACCTCAGCCATTATGCGGTGCATACCACCGTACACGGCAAGCCCGAGCTCGTAGACCATTTCCGCAGGAAACCCGGGGCAGGAACCAGTGAACCCACGAAAGGCAATCCCGTCAACGACCCTTTCGAGCGTTGGCCGGCCGACTCGCGCGCCACGCACAACAACCCCCACCTGGCCGCGCAACTGAGCGTCGTCGACCAAGGGGTGGGCATGATCAGGGAAAAGCTGCGGGAGCTCGGTTTGGAGCAAAAGACCATCATCATCTTTACCAGCGACAACGGTGGCGAAACCAGGGTTACCACCAACGCGCCGCTGCGGGCGGGCAAGAGCACGCTGTACGAAGGCGGTGTGCGCGAACCGCTCATCATCTGGAACCCTTCCCTATTCAAGCCAGCCGTAGTGCACACGCCCATGGCTACCTACGACTTTTACCCTACCCTCATGGAACTGATCGGCGCCAAACCCAACGAGCAGCACCTCGATGGGGTTTCCATCGTAGATGCCCTGCAGAACCCCGGGAAAACGCAGCCCGAACGGGCCTTCTACTGGCATTATCCGCTCGATAAGCCCCATTTCCTAGGCGGCCGCTCGGCTGGTAGCATCCGGAAAGGAGATTGGAAGCTGATCGCGTTTTTCGACGATCGCACCACTGAGCTCTACAACCTTAGGGAAGACGTCGGCGAGCAACATGACCTCGCCGCCCAGCATCCCGCGAAAGTAGCCGAACTGCTCAACGAGCTGCAACAGTGGCAGCACAACGTCGACGCCCGTGTTCCCGTGGCCGTTCCATCGGGGCAATGACCGTAAAGAACGTGCCAGCGACATATCTGCTATACATGGCGACAATACTGCTAACGCCAATACGGCGTTAGCAGTATCCTTGCAAGCACTAAAATCCAACATAATGAAGCGACTATGCATAGCCGTATTCACGGCCCTCATCCACGTTGTGGGTTATGCCCAAAACGACAGCATGAACCCAGCGGGCATGATTACCCCGTGGGGTGAGAAGGTAACGCCCCAAAACGCGTGGCGGGAATATCCGCGCCCGCAACTGGTCCGCACGGACTGGCTGAGTCTGAATGGACACTGGGATTATGCTATCCAACCGAAATCGGCTGGCAAGCCCACCGCATATGACGGAAAGATTGTTGTGCCGTACGCCGTCGAATCGGCACTGTCGGGTGTCGCGAAAAGCGTCCTCCCCGATCAGAAACTATGGTACCATACCCGGTTTACCGTTCCCGCCGACTGGTCCGGCAAGCAGTTGCTGCTCCATTTCGATGCCGTCGACTGGGAAGCGACCGTATGGCTCAACGGCAAGCAAATCGGCGAACACCGCGGTGGGAGCGACCCCTTCGCCTTCGAAATCAGCCGCTACCTGAAAAAAGGCGAGCAGGAACTGGTCGTGTCGGTATGGGACCCTACCGACGACGGCACGCAGGCGCGCGGGAAGCAAGTGCTCGACCCGCGGGGTATATGGTACACGCCCGTTACCGGCATCTGGCAATCGGTGTGGCTGGAACCCGTAGGGGAAACCCGTATCCAATCGGTGCTCCCCGTGGCTGATATCCAATCCAGCACCATCACACTCACCCACATGCTGGCAGGTGCAAAAGGTAACGAGCAAGTCGATATCACCGTATTGAAAGGCCAGCAGGTCATTGCCGAAACCACCCAAGCCGCAAGCCAACCCGTGGAAATCGCCATCCCCGATGCCGAATTATGGACCCCTTACAATCCCGTGCTGTACCAATTGGAAATCACATTGCGCAATGGCAAGAAAGCGGTCGACCAAATAAGCTCCTATTTCGCCATGCGCGAAATCCGTATGGGAAAAGACAATCACGGGTACCAACGGCTGCTGCTGAACGGCGAGCCCCTGTTCCAGTACGGCACGTTAGACCAGGGCTGGTGGCCCGATGGGCTGCTCACCCCGCCATCGGAAGAAGCGATGCGTTACGACATGGAAGTGCTCAAAGACATGGGCTTCAACATGCTGCGCAAGCACATCAAGGTCGAGCCCTCCAGGTACTATTATTACGCCGACTCCATCGGGCTGCTGCTATGGCAAGATATGCCCTCCGGTTTCCGTACGGCGGAGAAAGCCACCCAGCACGTCGCAGCGGATGCAGCCCACGATTGGGCGCGGCCCCGTGCGTCGGCCGACCAGTTCGAGCAAGAGTGGAAAGCCGTGATCGACCACCTGCGCTTCTTTCCATCCATTGTCGTATGGGTGCCTTTCAACGAAGGGTGGGGGCAGTATGACACCAAGCGCGTGGTCGAGTGGACCATGCAGTACGATCCGACCCGCATTATCGATGGCGTGAGTGGGTGGACCGACCGTGGCGTTGGCCACATGAACGATGCCCACCAGTACCCCGGTCCGGCGATGGAGCCGGCCGAGCAGAACCCCGGCCGTATCATCGTGCTGGGCGAATTCGGGGGGTTAGGCCTGCCGCTGGAAAACCACCTTTGGAATCCCAGCATGCGGAACTGGGGTTACCGTACTTACATGACGACCGACGAGCTGATCAAGGAGTATACCCGTTTGATCCACCACATGTACCCGATGATCGGGCGTGGGCTTTCCGCCGCCGTTTATACGCAAACCACCGATGTGGAAGGTGAAGTCAATGGCTTGATGACCTATGACCGCCGCAAGATAAAAATCGATCCCGCACTGTTGCGGATGCTTCATAGCCCACTGTACCAAGCGCCCCGGTACAACCGGCCCGTCACCGAAGATTCGGAAGTGTCGCCGCAGCAGCTGCTGATCGCCACAGCGGATCCGCTGGTCCCGGCAACCGGTGCCATCAACAGGGCGCTGTTTACCGCCGAGGCCGGACCGGTAACCTTCCGGCAAGGCGATAACCGCTGGGGGCTCGTTTCCTTTTCAGCCGATCGAGTGGATAACCTGCAACTCCGCATCCTGGCACACGCCGATGTGAAAATATACCTCAACGGCAAGCTCGTGGTCGATAAGTTTTTGCAGACCAAGCGGCACTACGATGAAATCAATATCAGCGAGTTTAAAGGTTATCTGCGTAGCGGCAGCAACGAGCTATTGGTGCAACTCAACGATGTGAAATCGGAATCTCTTTTCGACGTCGGCGTTTATACATTTGACTAAATCCGAGCCGACGAGGGTTTCCAAAATGTTACGCCACGTTTCGGCGAAAAGTAAGTACATTCGCTATTGGTTATTGTTGCATTAATCACCAGCCCATGTACAAACTATTACTTTCGGTTGCCTTCCTCGGCATCCAACTGTTGTACGCCCAGCAGTCGGCACTCACGGTCGAGCACATCATGCGCGACCCGAAATGGATCGGCACATCGCCCGAGGGCGCCTTCTGGGGTGCCGACGGCGCGTTGTATTTCAATTGGAACCCCGAGGCGGCAGAAATGCCATCGCTATACCGCATCACGCCCACGGCCACCACACCCCAACGAGTGGACTCGGCTGACCGGGAAACGGTCGTGCGACAGTATGCGTATAGCCCCGACAGGAAGCGGGTGGTTTTCGAGCGCGGGGGCGACCTCTACCTCCGCGAGCAGAGGAGCGGCAGGGAGACGCGGCTGACCAATACCGTACAGCACGAGAGCGGCCCTCAATTCAATGCCGATGGGACGCGTATCTTCTTCCAGCAGGGTGATAACCTGTTTTCCGTTTCGCTCGGTGGTGGTGAATGGACCCAGCTTACCAACTTCGTGCGCGAAGCGGGTGAAGGCCGCGGGCCGCGCGGCGGGCAGGGCAAGCCCGAAACCGAGCAGAACAATTGGCTGGCCGACGACCAGCTGGACCTCTTTGACGTGCTGCGAACCCGCCAGCGCCGGGATTCCCTCCGGGATGCACGGCGCGGCGATGGCGAGCCTGACGGCCAGCCCAAGCGCATCCCCATTGGCAACGCCATGCTTACCATGCAGCAGGCCAGCCCCGATGGGCGCTACGTTAGCTACCGCCTTATCAAGCGGGCCGAAAACAACACCAGCACCATCGTGCCCAACTACGTTACCGAATCGGGCTATACCGAAGATATCCATGCCCGCACCAAAGTGGGCGACGCGCAGCCTATCAGCGAAGCATACCTCTACGATCGGCAGCGCGATACCGTGTACCGCATCAGCACCGCTGCGCTGCCGGGCCTCCGCGACCTGCCCGACTTCTGGGACGACTACCCCGATGCCAAGGCGAAACTGCTGGCAGACTCGCAAGACCGGCAAGTTAGCGTGGGCCGTGTGGTGTGGAATGATGCGGGTACGGATGCGGTGGTCACCGTTTCCGCCGCCGACAACAAAGACCGCTGGATCATGCGGCTGGACGCCGCCACGGGCGGCCTGCAGCTGCTGGACCGCCAGCGCGACGAAGCTTGGATTGCCGGCCCTGGCATCGGAGGCTCGTGGGGTGGGGGCAGCCTCGGCTGGATCGATGGCGAAAACATCTACTTCCAGAGCGAAGCTTCTGGCTATTCCCACCTGTACCGTGCACATGTGCGCACCGGAACGAAAGAGCAACTCACAAGCGGCAGATGGGAGGTGAGTGACCTGCAGCTATCGGCCGATGGCAAGCAGTTTTACTTTACCGCCAACATCGAGCACCCCGGTATCACCCACTGCTACCGCTTGCCCATCAGCGGTGGCACGCCCATCCGCCTCACCGGAATGGAAGGCGGCAACGAAGCCTTCCTGTCGCCCGACGAAAAATGGTTGGCCGTACGGCATTCCTACAGCAACAAACCGTGGGAGCTGTACCTGCAGGAAAATAAACCCGGGGCCGAGGCGGTGCAGGTCACCCAATCGCTTACCGATGAGTTTAAGGCCTACCCCTGGCGCGACCCGGAAGTCATCGCGTTCAACAACCGCCACGGCGACACCGTCTACGCCCGTCTCTACCGCCCTGCCAAGCCGAAGCCCAACCGCCCCGCCGTCATTTTCGTGCACGGAGCCGGCTACCTGCAGAACGTGCACTACTGGTGGAGCCAGTATTTCAGGGAATACCTATTCCACAACCTGTTGGCCGACCGCGGCTACACGGTGCTCGATATCGACTACACCGGCAGCTCGGGCTATGGGCGCGACCACCGCACCGGCATTTACCGCCACATGGGCGGCAAGGACCTCAGCGACCAGGTAGACGGCGCCAAACTGTTGGTAGAGCAGTACGGCGTCAACGCCAAAAACATCGGAATCTACGGTGGCTCCTACGGCGGCTTCATCACCCTGATGGCCCTGTTTAACGAGCCGGATGTATTCGCAGCAGGTGCCGCGCTGCGCTCCGTGACGGACTGGGCGCACTATAACCACGGCTACACATCCAATATCCTCAACGAACCGGCCACCGATCCCATTGCCTACCGCCGGTCGTCGCCCATCTATTTTGCCGAGGGCCTGAAGGGCCACTTGCTCATGTGCCACGGCATGGTGGATGTGAATGTGCATTTCCAGGATATCGTGCGGCTCAGCCAGCGGCTCATCGAGTTGGGTAAGGACAATTGGGAGTTGGCCGTCTATCCCGTAGAAGACCACGGTTTCGTGGAGCCCAGCAGCTGGACCGACGAGTACAAACGCATCTTGAAACTGTTCGAAGAGCGGCTGACGAATTAGCGGCATATCGTCGGCTGCGGCCTGCTTTACTCCGCCCAGCTGTCGCGGTCCAAACTGCGGAACTGGATAGCTTCAGCGACGTGTTCAGCCGCGATGTCATTACACCCCGCCATGTCGGCGATGGTGCGCGATACGCGCAGGATGCGGTCGTATGCCCGCGCGGAGAGGCCCAGCCGCTCCATGGCTGTTTCCAGCAGGGCGCGGCTCGTGTCGTCGATGCGGCAGCGGTCGCGCACCTGCCGGGGGCTCATCTGGGCATTGCAATGGATGGATGAGCGGCCTTCGAACCGCTGCGCCTGCCGCTTGCGTGCCGCCACCACACGGCGTCGTATGGCCGTACTCGTCTCGGCCTGCCGCGGGGAGGCCAGTGCGTGGAAGTCAACAGGCGTCACCTCCACATGCAGGTCGATGCGATCCAGTAGGGGCCCCGATATTTTGTGGAGGTATTTGCGCACCATACCCGCCGGGCATACACAAGATTTCTGCGGATGGTTGTAGAAGCCGCACGGGCAGGGGTTCATGGCGGCCACCATGATGAAGCTTGCCGGGTAATCCACCGTAATCCGGGCACGGGATATCGTTACATGGCGCGACTCGAGCGGCTGCCGCATCACTTCCAACACCGCCCGCTTAAATTCGGGCAGTTCGTCCAAGAACAATACCCCGTTGTGGGCCAGCGAAATCTCCCCCGGCTTTGGGTTTGCCCCTCCGCCCACCAAGGCCACATCACTGATAGAGTGGTGCGGAGCACGGAAAGGCCGGGTGGTCATCAAGGGCTCGGCGGTACTAAGTGTTCCCGCTACGGAATGGATTTTGGTGGTCTCGAGCGACTCATCCAGGCTCAGTGGTGGGAGTATGGTTGGCAGGCGTTTGGCCAGCATGGTCTTGCCCGAACCAGGGGGACCGATCAACAGCACGTTATGTCCGCCGGCCGCCGCGATTTCCAGCGCCCGCTTGATGTTTTCCTGACCTTGTACGTCGGCGAAATCGGTGTCGTAGTCTCCCGCCTGCCCCAGCCGTCCGTCGCCAAGGTCTACCGATGCGCGATGCGGTTGGAGCTTTCCCGCCATGAAGGCGATGGCCTCGCTGATGTGGCGGATGCCATACACCTCCAAACCCGTTACAGCGGCGGCTTCCCGCGCATTGGCTTGGGGTAATATCAGTCCCCTAAAGCCGTCGCGCGCGGCCTGCATGGCCACGGGGAGCGCCCCTTTGATGGGTTGCACACCGCCATCCAGCGATAGCTCGCCCAGCATAAGGAATTCGCCGAGTGTCGGTGCCTCAAGCTGCCTGGAGGCCGCCAGGATCCCCATGGCAATGGGTAGGTCATAGGCCGACCCTTCCTTGCGGATGTCTGCTGGAGCCAGGTTCACCACGATTTTCTGCCGGGGCATCCGCATGCCTGCCGAGGCTAGCGCACTTTCGATACGCTGCAGGCTTTCCTTCACCGCGTTGTCGGGTAACCCCACGATGTAATAGCGGGTACCGCCCGTAATATTTACTTCGATGGTAATCGTTGTCGCTTCAATGCCATGAACGGCACTTCCATAGGTTTTGATAAGCATAGGCGGAAGTAATTTCCGCTAATGTAGCAAAAAAATCAGTTTTGGTGTTGCTTTTCCTCGTACTGTTGCAAGGCTTCCTCGGCTACTTCGCGTGCATGGTCGCGCAGGGGATACATTTTCTCGTCGCTTACGACCGATTGCGACCGGGCGATAACCTGGCGCACGTCATAGAGCCACAGCATGGTATTCATCAGTAACGCTACGAGGCCGATGAGAATCAAGAGTTCCAGCGTACCGATAAAATGGAAGGTTAAAGCCGTACCGATGATCAAGATGTTGAAAGCGGAGAGCGCCAAGGTGGCCTGCGTATGGGACATCCCCGTATCGAGCAGCCGGTGGTGCAAGTGGTTGCGATCGGCCATGAAAGGCGATTTGCCTTGCGATAGGCGGATCACGATTACACGCAACGTATCGAAGATGGGTACGACCAAAATAGCTATCGTGATGGCCACCGTAGGGATCGCTTGGGTGAACGAATCGACGAGCGCCGGACCGGCACCAGCCTTGTTCAGTTCGATGAATTGGATGGCCAGTACCGACACGATAAAACCGATGGTGTATGCCCCCGCATCGCCCATAAATATCCGGGCCTTGCCCATGTTATAACGGAGGAAACCCAGCACCGAGCCGGCCATACTCGCCGCCAGTATCGCCAACCCATATTCCTCCATCTGGAAGAAGATGTAGCCGAACGTAAGGCTCACGATCATGCTCACACTTCCCAGCAGCCCGTTGATGCCGTCGATGAGGTTGAACGCATTGATGATAAACACAATAAGCAGGCTTGTAAAGGGGTAGCTTACCACCGGGTGGATGTCATGGATGCCAAACACGCCGTAGAAACTCGTGAGGCGTATATCGGCGAAGTAAACCACAATCAGTGCGGTTACCGCTTGGCCAAGGAACTTTTTATAAGGGTTCAATGCCGCCAGGTCGTCTTTGAGGCCCACCGAAAAGATGAGCAATCCAGAGGCAAAGATGTAATTGGCGTATGGTAGGATATTGCCCGGTATGCATAGGCAAGCCGTAAAGGCGAACGATATCAGCACCGCTATGCCGCCGAGGTTCGGTGTGCGGTATTTGTGGATTTTCCGTTCTTCGAGTGCGGGGTCATCAAACAGCCGTTTCTTGTAAGCCAGCTTGATCAGCGACGGCACGGCGTACAGGGTAACGATGCATGAGAACAAAAAAGCAAAAGACAATAAGTAGATTTCCACCATAAATCAGCGTGTTCGTTCAAACGCAACGCGGCAAAGATAAGCGAAATAATTGGAAAAAATTATCATGCTACGTTGCCGGGGAATGATGCAATATTTATGCCACAATCGCATGTGTGCACCAAATCCGTTTGAAATAACCTGCCCCCCTGCCTTTTTTTGGTTTTTGGCAAACGATTTGCTGATTTGTTTGTATATTTAGCAGGATTGGCTTCCTGAAGGTAATCGTAAATAGGTTCAATCGTATAATATAAGAAGATTATGAATGATAACGCAAAAGTGGTAGCAGCATTATTGACGGGCATAGCCGTAGGAGCTGCGCTGGGTATTTTGTTTGCACCGGAAAAGGGATCCGAAACGCGCGAGAAATTGAATGACTCCCTTAAGGACCTTGGCGATGCGCTAAAAGAACGTACAGCTGAGCAATTAGACCACCTCAACGACTTCAAGGAGAAGGTCGTTGCTGCCGTTAAGACCAAGGTAGGCAAGCATGAAGGTGCGGTAGAGGAGGCCCTCGAAGAACACGCCTGAATATAGAAAGGGGCTTCGCCTCAGGCCATAACATGGCATCGCATTCGATTTTCAAGTAGTTGCCTTCGGAAGGAGGCATTAAACATAAAACCCCTTGGGTCAAAACCAAATGGAGGAAAGGAAATTTTCAATAAACGGCGTATACCAAAAGAGTAAGGAGTATATCGATACCCGTTTTAAGCTATTCAGGTTGAAGCTTGTCGAGCGGTCGTCACGACTGATCGCAAGCCTGATCACCGATGGGCTGAAAGGGGTTCTTGCCGTGTTTGTCATTTTCTATTTGAGTTTGGCACTGGGTTTTTACCTCAGTGAACTGCTGGGCAGCTCGGCGCTGGGCTTTTTGGCCACGGGCGGCATTTTCGTGTTGTTGATTATCGTGGTGTCGGCCTTCGAAAACCCGTTGGAGCGGTTTTTTATGAACCTTTCCATCAAGCGATTTCTGCAAAAGTGGAACGACGAAATAGATGATGACGATGAGGAAGGAAAGCAAGATTAAGGACCTGGCGGACCTGCGGTTGGAAATAGCGCGCCTCAAAGCCCTTTCCAAAGAGCAGGAGCGCTACCTTGGCGACCAATACCAATTGTTCAGCGAGAAAGTGGCTGCACCTGTGCGCTTCGTCAAGTCGCTTGCTACTTGGGTGCCGGGGGTCAACTTCGCCAAAGGGGTGTTCGAAAAAGGCAAAAAGGATGAAGACTGGCTAAGCAAAGCCTTGCGTATCGGCCTTCCGGTGGTGCTCAACCGGTTTTTCCTGCGTAAAGCGGGCTTCATCAAACGGGCATTGGTTACCTTGCTTTCGCAGCAGGCCGCCGGCGCGATCAATAAAGACACAGTAGCGAGCTTGATCAGCAAGGTGGCCAACCTTGTCAGGCCGCCAGCCAGCCGTCGCAGGCGGGCGAGGCGCAAGGATTATGGCATACCGCCCGATAGTGAGACCTACTGATTGGCCAAAAAATCCTCATAAACCAACCGGATGCCTGCCTCCAGCGGGGTCATATGGCGCCATCCCATGGCGTGCAGCTTGCTCACGTCCATCAGTTTCCGCGGCGTGCCGTCGGGCTTCGACGCATCAAATACCAACTCGCCTTCAAAACCAACAATCGATTTAATCAGGTGGGCCAGCTCCTTGATGGGTAGGTCTTCACCCGTGCCGATGTTCACCAGTTGTGGGTCGTTGTAGTTGGCCATTAAGAATACACAGGCGTCTGCAAGGTCATCCGCAAAGAGGAATTCGCGCTTCGGGCTGCCCGTTCCCCATACGGTCACGGTGGGTTGGTTTGTCACCTTGGCCTCGTGGAGCCGCCGCAACAACGCCGGCAGCACATGCGAATGTTCCGGGTGGTAGTTGTCGCGGTAGCCGTACAGGTTGGTGGGCATCACCGATATGAAATTGCAGCCGTACTGGTCGTGGTAAGCTTCACACAGCTTGATGCCCGCAATCTTGGCGATGGCGTAGGGCTCATTCGTGGGCTCCAACAACCCGGTGAGCAGATACTCCTCCTTGATGGGCTGTGGGGCGAATTTGGGGTAGATGCAGCTCGAACCCAAAAAAAGCAGTTTTTTCACCCCACGTACATAAGACTGGTGGATGACGTTGTTCTGTATCGCCAGGTTTTCGTAGAGGAAATCGGCGCGCATGGTGTTGTTTGCCATGATGCCTCCCACCTTAGCGGCAGCCAGGAAAACGTAGTCCGGCTGCTCCGTGGCGAAGAAATCGGCTACCGCCTGCTGGTTGCGAAGATCCAGCTCGCCCGAAGTGCGCAGCACGAAATTAGTGTATCCCAGCGCGGTCAGCCGCCGATGGATCGCCGAACCCACCATGCCGCGGTGTCCGGCGATGAAAACCTTTGCATTTTTTTCCATGTGTCCTCGTAAATTATTTGACCGGATAGGTTTCTTTGAACGTTTTTAATGACATCACCGTAAGCGGACTCTGGCTAAACGTTAGTAGACGCTTATCGCCGGTGACAAGAACATCTGAATTTGTTTGGACACCCAAATCGAATAGAAAATTATCCTTGTCATCCGGGCACCCCTTAAAACGCATATTTATTTGGACAGTTTGAGTAAGACTCCTTAAAAAAGCAGATAACGTTCAATATCAAGACGAATTAATTTTTTGAATTTTGCCCTGCCCAACACGTCAACTACCTCGTCTTCTAATTCGCTACAGGAAAAAACCGTCAAATTATTGTTTAATATGGTTAAAGCAACCTCATCAAAATTCCGCCCGATGAAGTAGCTCACCCAAATATTCGTGTCAAGGATGATTCGTACGGACATCTTGATGCGATTCGCTTCTCACAACATGACATTCATCGACAATTTCATCTAAGGAAATATTGTTTTTTTTAACAGATTGATTTAACCGCAGCGCCTCCGCTAAAATCAAGTCATGTTGGTCCGCAACCTTCAGTTCCATGCCCAATTTCTTGGCAATGTCGACCAATAACTTTACATCGCGCTTCGAATTACTGTTTAAAATCAACGTTTCCATGCCTTTGATAAGATGTTTCCGTTCCTCAAAAATACATAGAATTCTTCTCATAAGCAAATTTGCCTGGCGCGCTTGTATTGTTCTTTTTACTTAAGTTTCTCCAGCTGCCGTGCTGTCCTTGGCCGCAGCGAGATCGCTATTTCGCATTTTTTATGCGAAAATAGCTAAGTTTTCTGCTGTCGTTTTGTTTTCAATGGCCGCAGAGAGATCGCTATTTCGCATTTTTTATGCGAAAATAGCTAAGTTTTCTGCTGTCGTTTTGTTTTCAATGGCCGCAGAGAGATCGCTATTTCGCATTTTTTATGCGAAAATAGCTAAGTTTGCCGCCGATAAATATGCACCATGGGAAAAGACAAGCTACGCAAATTCAGGGAGATCGATACGTTCGCCAATGTGTTGCAGTTGGATGCAGGCAAACCGATGCGGGGCAAGTGGGCGGCCAACCATTTCGGCAACGACCGGCCCATTGTGCTCGAACTGGCCTGTGGCAAGGGTGAGTACACCGTCAACTTGGCAAAGCTCTTCCCCGAGCGTAATTTTATCGGTGTGGATTACAAAGGTAACCGCATCTGGCGCGGTGCCAAAACGGCCCTTGAAGAAGGCATGGGCAACGTTGCTTTCCTGCGCATCCAGATCGAGGCCATCCTGGATTATTTCGCCCCGGGCGAGGTCGCCGAAATCTGGATCACCTTCCCCGACCCCCAGCCGCAGCAAAGCCGCGAGAAAAAGCGGCTTACCAATCCCACCTTCCTGGCGAAATACCAAATGGTAATGGCGTCAGGGGGCGTGATGCATCTCAAGACAGACAACGACGGGTTCTATGCATATACGTTAGCGCAGCTGGCAGCGTTAGGGTTACCCATCCAAAAGGAAACCACAGACCTCTACCATTCCGACCTCGTGGATGAGGTACTCAGCATCAAGACCTATTACGAGCGGAAGTACCTCGAGGTATCGAAGAACATCAATTATGTGATGTGGGGCTGGCCGTGAGCCGCTTCGCCTTGCGGCGGCTGATCTTTTCGAAGTTGACCGGCTGTGGCACCTTCACATAAAACCCCGTACCATCGTAGGGTCGCTTGCGGGGGTGTTCCATGCAGGTGTCGGAACAGCAGCCCTCCATCTTCCAGCCACACGCTTCGCATTGGGTGAAATGCTCGTTGCATTCCGGATTGGCGCAATTGATCATCCGGCTGCTGCGCGTACCGCAGTTTCGGCAGGTAGCCACTTCGGTGGGGTTCACCCGGTTCACGTCTACCGTCACCCGGTTATCGAATACATAGCACTTGCCTTCAAAGTCCTTCCCTCCGGCTTCCTTGCCGTATTTGATGATGCCGCCGTGCAGTTGGTACACATCGGCAAAACCGCTTTTGAGTAACAGGGCGGACGCCTTTTCGCATTTGATGCCGCCGGTGCAGTAGGTTAGGATCTTTTTGTCTTTGTAGGCTTCCAGTTCGGCGATCTTTTCCGGGAATTCCCTGAAGTTGTCGATGTCCAGCGTCAGGGCGTTCTTGAACCGGCCCACGTTATGCTCATAGTTGGAGCGTACGTCGAGCACGACCACGTCGTCGCGGTCTTTCATTTCCATGAATTCATGCGGTTCGAGGTGCTTGCCGGTTTCCTTGGTTGGATCGATGAGCTTTGGGTCGCGCAGGCCGGAGTGCACGATTTCCGCCTTATAGCGGCAGTGCATCTTGATGAACGAAGGTTCGTCCACCTCGTCGACCTTGAAGTCGGTCTTTGCAAAGCGGGGGTCCGCGTGCACGGTGTCCATATAGGCGCGGCACGCTTCCGGCGTACCCGATACGGTACCGTTGAGTCCTTCGTCGGCCACGATAATACGGCCCACGAGGCCCAGTGATTTACAAAACTGGAGGTGATCTGCGGCAAATTGTTCCGCATGGTCGATGTGGCTGTAGCAATAGTACAGCAACGTAAGGTATTTTTTCATTTCATTGATACCGCTGCAAACGGCGTTTAATGTTTTACGGGTGCAAACTTAGCTATTTTCGCACAAAGATGCGAATATTAGCGATCTCTTTGCTGCCAGTCATCCACCGCCCGTTGCAGTTCGGGGTCATCCGCATGTATCGCATAATAATGAGCGATGCCGCCTTCCGGGTTGATGACCATGTAACGGGGTATCCAGTTGAGGTCTATCGCCGCTGTAAAGTCGTTCTTCGCATCACTTTCAAACCAGTAATGGTCGCCCTGCAGGTCGAACTTTCCGATGGCGTCTTTCCATTGCCTCTCCGTCCGGTCGCGCGAGAAATACACCACCGGCACCTCGGGGTTGGCCGCCTGGAACGCCTTCAGTTCAGGGAATCCCTTGAGGCAATCGGGACACCACGCTGCCCAGATGTAGAGCATCACGGTTTGGCCTTTGTAGGCGTCGAGCACGTTGCCGGCGGTTGTTTTTTTGCCATCCGGCGCAACGAGCGTTTGTTGGAGGGCTTCCGCCGGGAATTCCGTTTTCAGCACCGCGGGTACCTTTTGCGCCGTAGCCATCTGAGCCACGAGCAAGGTGAATAATAACACACAGGAACGTATCATGTTGCAAACATAGACAAACTAGCGGAATCTACGGATTTCATTTCAATCCACTTCGCATTAGAGGCTCATTGCTTCACTGGTCGTATCTATTCTCGAGGGATTTGAGCAGGCTTTCGGGGACACGAAAATTGGTGGCACGAATGCGGTCGAAGTAAGACCGAAGTTTATCTATTACGCCCTGTTGGCGAGCGAGTACAAGAATCCCCACCGTACCAGTGTAGTCGAGGTGAAGCTGGTCGGCGAGTTTTCGACCAGCCAAGTCATCGATAATCAAAAGCGGGAAAGGGACTTCCGAAGCAAGTGCAATAGCACTGGCCTCTCCGATGTCCACTCGTTCAGCATAATCGTATAACAGGTCGCGATTTCCGACGGCACGTACGTCCACCCATGCAGGGAGGCGTTTGCCGTATTCCGCTGCGATTTCGGGTGTTGTAACAACGCGGGAAAAAAGGGATTCAAGCACGAAGAGGCCATCGATCTTGTCCAGAATAATAAAGCAACTGGCGTCGGTAATAACCGTATTAGCGGTGGGCGATTCGTTCGACATCAGCAATCACGTCGTCAAAGGTGTATTGGATATAATTCACGCCATAATTGGACAGGATCTCCGCGAAATCCCATTTCTTCATACCCGCCATTTGCGCAGCTTGCCCCAATGTCAGTTTACCCGATTCATACAGCTTCGCTGCTAGAAAACGGATGGTGTCCTCCCTGTCACGTTCCAAGGATGCCGGTACCTCAATTGTCAGCGTAGTCATGATGTAAAGGTACGAATTTTAATGCAAAAATTTAAAAAGACATTAGTCATCGCCCAATCCGATACACTCCTTGGTGCCCTCCCGGATACTCCGCCAGATCATTTTGAAGAATGAAAACGACGAAGGCCGCTCGATGTACACGTTCCCCGTATGGTGCACCCCGTTCGCATCGGGATTGCTGTCGTTGAGCAGGAATCTGTTGGCCAGAAAGGAAGCTATCTTTTTCGTCGACGAACCCCCGTCGCGGTCTTCCCGCAAGAAATTCACCTTCAGCCCATCGTAGTCCAATTGCAGCGTCCCTGCCGTGTGGTGGTCGTCCGCTTCCATGTCGAATCGGAGGCGGTGCACCGTTCCCTGCGCCACCTCCACCCGCATTTGGGGGGTGAGCATGCGGTTGAAGGCCGTTGCATCCATGTTCCCCACTTCGGCCTGGTACGTGTGGGCACCGAGGCTATCCAGCAGGTCGAACCGGAAGTCGACGGCGAGGTCGCCCACGCCCATGGCGCGTGCGCGCGCATGCAGCCGCATGAAGCGGTCGCGCGCCAATTCTGCCGAATCGTTGGTGAGGTGGTATATCACGGCTTCGGTACCGTCAAACGTCACCGTTCCGGCCTCACCCGTCTGGTCGCTTACCTCCGTGAAACGGATATCCAGCGCGTTGGCCAGCACCGAGTCGATAGCTAGCCGCTGCGCTAGGCGCAGCAGCTGTTGGTGTGGCGACCGGCCTATTTTATTTTCCGGCGGGTTGGGCTGCGTTTTGTCTTTATATACCGCGATATGGCCACTATCGATGGTTAGGGTCGCTGCTGCTAGGGTCCGTGTGTCCATCCACCGGGCTAAGTCGATGCCGTGGAGGCCGATGCGGTCGATGGCGATGTCGCCGATGTCTTCGGCGCGCCCCACCCGGCGGTAAAATTCCGTTTTGCTTACGGTGAGCCCGTACTGGAGGTCGCGAAGCACCCCTTCGCGCGTTGCCGTTTCCAGCCGCAGGGGGCCGGTACGCAGTTGGTACAAGCTGTCCGGCCGTGTGTAGCCCACCGCGGCGGCCTCCACGCTTACCGCGGCGGCCCCATAGCAACGTGCGGTGTCGCGCAGCGCGGCCGAATCGAATCGGATATCGCGCACGGTCGCGTTGATTCGTTGTGCAACCAAGCTGCCGGCGTCAAGGTCGCTCGCGAGTGCCAGTTCTCCGCCACGGATCACGAATCGCCCCACGCGCGTACCCGCCAGCTGGCGGTTTTCGGCAAGCCGCGTCGGCCATGCCTCCGCAGGGGTATCCGCATCGGCCGTATCGGCGGGCGTGTGGGTGGTGATGCGTACAGATGGCGTATCCAGGGCGATGGTGTTGATGCGGAGGTCGCCACCGAGGAGCAGCCGGAGCAGGCCCACCCCGCGCACCTGGAGCCGGCCCACGTGGAGGTCATAGCTGGTGGCTGGTTGCCATGCCGTGTCGCGCGGCGAGCTAGGGCGCAGCCGGACGTTTGTGGCCGTGGCGTTGCCGGCCAGCAGGGAAAGATCCAATGCATCGTAGGTCAGCGCATAATGGCCATCCGTTCCTTCGGCAACGCGCGCTTCCAATGCTGTCGCCAGTTTTGGCTTCAATTTCCGGTCCACGTACCAGCTGGCCACGGCGATTACCACCAGTAAGCCCGCCGCAATACCGAATACCCATTTCCACCGTGGTTGCATGTCTTAACAAACGTTGTTGAGGGCAGAATGTTTGTTGGCAGCGCTATAGGCCGACTTTCCGAAAAAAAGAGTACTTTTGTTGCTCGCTACACAAACAGCAATGCTCGATTCGCTCATTACTTCAAAGACCCGCTTGCGATTACTGGTGAAATTCTTCATCAATGCCGCCAACCGGGGTCATATGCGCGGACTGGCCGATGAATTCAACGAATCGACGAACGCGATCCGCCGCGAGCTCAACAACCTTTCGGAGGCCGGCTACCTCGAGAAGGAAGCCCAGCGCAACCGCGTATCGTACCGGGCAAACACCCAGCATCCGTTATTCGGCTCCCTGCAAGATATCGTGCATAAGTACCTCGGGTTAGACCGCATTGTGGAGACGGTGTTGGAGCGCATGGGGGAGGTGGAGCAAGTGGTCCTTACTGGAGATTATGCCGAAGGACGTGATAGCGGTACCATCGAGGTGACGGTCGTGGGGCCGCGGCTCAATGCGGCATACCTTGAGCAGCTTGCCCCCAAGGTCGAGGGCATCATCCACCGAAAGGTTGCCTTTACGCTGAGCGACACCCCGCCCAAAGAAGGGCTCGTGCTGTTTGAGCAGTAATTCTATTTCAATTCCAGAATTCTATTTCAATTCCAGCGCTTCCGGTTCGGCCGCTTCGCCCCGCAATTCGTGGTGCCGTTCTATCAATTCCTGTAGTTTCTCGGGCTCTTCCGAGGCCAGGTTATGCTGCTGGCCGATGTCGTCAGCGAGGTTGTACAGTTGGTACTCGCGGCTATTGCCCAGTTCGATGTTCACCTGTACGGCCCGTTTCGGTCCTTTGTATGGCGGTATCATCACCCAGTCGCCTTTCCGCAATGCCGTGCGTGAGCTGGCCTCGATGATGAGTTCATCGCGCCCCTTTTCCTGGTCGCCCAGCAAGGTGGCGAGCAGGTTTTGGCTATCGCCGCTTTCTACCTCTTGCCCGGCGAGGTCAGCCAGTGAGGCCAGCAGGTCCATTTGGCATACCAGCGCATCCGACACGCCCGGTGCGATGCGCCCTTTCCAGTGCACGATGAAAGGTACGCGGGTACCCGCTTCGAACAGGCTGTACTTGCCACCCCGCAGCGGCCCCCACGGTTTATGGTCGCCCAGCCGCTCCACGGCCTCGTCATCGTAGCCATCATTCACCACCGGACCGTTGTCGCTCGTGAAGATTATTAGCGTATTTTCCAGCAATCCCTCCTCTTCCAGGGTGTTCATCAACTGGCCGATGCACCAGTCGGCCTCCACGATGACGTCGCCCCGCGGCCCCATGCCGGAGGCACCCACGAAGCGCGGGTGCGGCGTGCGCGGCACATGCGGCTGGTGCATGGCATAATAAAGGAAAAAAGGCCCGTCTTTATGTGTACGGATATACTGTTGGGCCCGCGTGAGGAAGGTGTCGGCCATGTTTTCGTCGACCCATTTCGCCTTTTCGCCGCCCTTCATGAATCCGATGCGGGGGATGCCATTCACGATGCTGTTGTTATGGCCATGGTGCCACCGCATGCGGAGTAGCTCGGGGTTGTCCAGTCCCGTGGGTTCACCGTCGAAGTTGTCGGCATAGTTTACTTCGATGGGATCGGCGGGGTCCGTACCCACCACGTAGCCGTTCTCGATGAATACCGTGGGCACGCGGTCTTGCGTGGCTGCCATGATGAAGGCCTCGTCGAAGCCCACCTCATTGGGCCCCGGTGCGATGTGCTGGTTCCAATCGATCACCCCCGTTCCCAGTCCGAGGTGCCACTTGCCCACCGCGGCCGTGTGGTAGCCCGCCTGGCGGAGCATCTTCGGTATAGTCTGCTGCTGCGTGTCGATGACCAGCGGTGCCGTTCCGGGAAGGATTTTTGCCGACTTGTTGCGCCAGGGGTAGGTGCCTGTGAGCAGCGCAAAGCGGCTGGGTGTGCAGGTGGCCGATGAGGCATACCCGTTGGTGAACCGCAGTCCCGCTGCGGCCAGTTTGTCCATGTTGGGCGTTTTCAGTTCGGTCGCTCCATACGCGCCGACGTCGCCGTAGCCCAGGTCATCCAGGTAGATGACCACGATGTTTGGCCGTTGCTTAGCCTCCTGTTTGTCTTTGGCGGGTTGGCAGGCCGCTGCGACAAGCAGGGCAACCAAGAGATAGTATTGCATGAGCCGATTGTCATTGGTGTCCACAAACATAATCAAAGTTGGTTTATTTCTTTAGCGGAACACATTTTTTTAAAATTTATACTCTACTTGTTAGGTAGAAATTGTGCTGTATTTTTATATTTGCCGGGTAATACGATGATCCGTCGGCGAGAAGCGCGTGTGGATGATCATTGAGACACCGTATGAATTTATCAGTAAATAGCAATATATGAGCCCATTCGCGAGAGTCCAGGCTTACTCGGTTAAGCGAATGAAGCGAATCACCACCCGGCATATTTCCATAGGGATTGTGTTGATGAAATTGGCCTTGATTGCCATTGTGGTGGTGAAGTACCTGCCCTACGCCAGCACGAAAGATTTGCTTTTCGATGAAACCTTCTTCTGGTTCATGCTTGCCGGGTTTGTGGCACAGATGGTAGACGGTGCGTTGGGCATGGCCTATGGCGCCACGTCGAGTGCCGTGTTGCTCAGTTACGGGTTGTCGCCGCGGCTTGCCTCTGCGGCGGTCCATACGGCGGAGATCTTCACCACCGGTGTATCGGGGCTCTCGCACATCCGGTTCGGCAACTTCAACAAGGCCCTGTTTTTCAAGCTGGTCATCCCAGGTGTTATCTTTGCATCGCTGGGAGCGTTTCTTTTGGGTTCGGTCATCGAGGGCGATGTGATCAAGCCCTATATCCACGCCTACCTCCTCATCCTGGGCGTTTTGATTTTCCGGAAGGCGTTCAAGAAAAACCTCCAGACCAAGGAAAATACCAAGGGTGCGCCTATGCTGGCGGCGTTTGGCGGATTTTTCGATGCCATCGGCGGCGGCGGATGGGGGCCCATCGTTACGTCCAATCTCATCCAGAAAGGCAACACCCCCAGCACCATCATCGGTACCGTAAACACGGCCGAATTTTTCGTTACCTATTTCACCGCCGGTGTATTGATATTCTTTACGGGCATCCACAGCTGGCAGATTATCCTCGGCCTTATCCTGGGCGGTGCCTTAGCCGCGCCGCTGGGCGCTTACATTACCAAGAAGGTGACCAAAAAGACCCTTTTCTTTGCGGTAGGTATACTCATTATCGCCACTTCCCTG
>CAZTJY010000004.1:0-61351 GCA_964613725.1 uncultured Parapedobacter sp.
GGAATGGAGCCTACGGTACCCTTTAGTGGATGGCCAGGGCAACTACGGTTCGGTAGACGGTGACCCACCAGCAGCCATGCGGTATACCGAGGCACGGCTGAAGAAAATCGCAGAGGAATTGCTTTCCGACATCAATAAAGATACCATTGATTACCAACTTAATTTCGACGATTCTATAGAGGAGCCAACGGTACTCCCCACGCGAATTCCCAACTTGTTGGTGAACGGCGCCTCTGGGATTGCCGTGGGGATGGCCACCAACATGGCCCCGCACAACCTCTCGGAAGTGGTAGATGGGATCATCGCCTACATCGACAACCGCGATATCGAAATCAGCGAGTTGATGCACCACATAAAGGCACCCGATTTCCCCACAGGGGGTATTATTTACGGGTATGCCGGAGTGCAGGAGGCCTTCCAGACCGGCCGTGGCCGCATCGTGATGCGTGCAAAAGCCGAAATCGAAATTACCAAAACTGGCCGCGAGCAAATCATCGTTACCGAAATCCCTTACCAGGTGAATAAATCGGACATGATCAAGCGGACAGCTGACCTGGTCAACGAAAAGAAAATCGAAGGAATCGCCGAAATCCGCGATGAATCCGACCGCCACGGGATGCGGATCGTTTACGATATCAAACGCGACGGAAATGCATCTATCATATTAAACAACTTATTCAAGCATACCGCGTTACAAACTTCATTCAGTGTAAATAATATCGCATTGGTTCATGGTCGCCCCATGATGTTGAACCTAAAAGATATGATTTACCACTTTGTAGAACATCGACATGAAGTCGTAGTACGGCGGACGAAATTCGAGCTATCGGAAGCGGAAAAACGTGCACATATCCTCGAGGGGTTGCTCATCGCACTCGATCACCTTGACGAAGTGATTCAGCTGATACGTGCATCTGCCACGCCCGAGGACGCCCGCGTCGGTTTGATGGAAAAGTTCGGCCTATCCGACTTCCAGGCCCGCGCCATCCTCGATATGACCTTGCGTCGGCTTACCGGACTGGAACGCGACAAGATCAAAGAGGAATATGCCGAACTGATGAAAACCATCGAATACTTGAAGTCGGTACTCGCAGACGAAGGGCTCCGCATGGGCATCATCAAAGACGAACTGCATGAGGTAAAGGAGAAATATGGCGACGAGCGCCGCTCCACCATCGTCCATTCGGCCGAAGACATGCGGATGGAAGATTTCATCGAAGACGAAGAAGTCGTCATCACCATCTCACATGAAAGCTATGTGAAACGTACACCGTTAACCGAATACAGACGGCAGGGCCGCGGTGGAAAAGGTGCAAAAGGCAGTAATACCCGCGAAGAAGACTTTACGGAGCATATCATCACGGCATCTGCACACAATTACATGCTGTTCTTCACCGAGGCCGGACGCTGCTTTTGGCTACGGGCGTTCGAGATTCCCGAAGGTACACGTACATCGCGTGGCCGGGCTATACAGAACATCATCAACATCCCCAAAGAAGAAAAAATCAAAGCCTATATCAAGGTGAAAAACCTCAAGGACCAAGAGTACCTTGAGAACAATTTCATCATCATGTGTACAAAACGCGGCACGATTAAAAAGACGTCGCTCGAAGCGTATTCACGGCCGCGGGCTAATGGCATCAACGCCATAAATATCAATGAAGGCGATCAGCTGCTCGAAGCATGCCTCACCGACGGCAATAGCGAAATTGTAATGGCGTTGAAATCGGGGAGAGCCATCCGGTTCAACGAATCCACGGTGCGCCCCATGGGACGTACCGCAACCGGCGTGCGTGGAATCACACTTGCAAGTGTAGACGACGAGGTTGTTGGCATGATTAGTGTTAATAATTACGATACAACCGTATTGGTCGTTTCCGAAAAGGGCTACGGCAAGCGCACGGATATTGAAGATTATCGGGTAACCAACCGCGGCGGTAAGGGAGTTAAAACCATCAATGTGACCGATAAAACAGGTAAGTTGGTGGCCATAAAGGATGTAACCGATAATGACGATCTGATGATTATCAATAAATCGGGTATCGTCATCCGGATTGCGGCCAGTGAATTGCGGGTGATGGGAAGAGCTACCCAAGGGGTCCGGCTCATCAGTCTCAAAGGTGACGATGAGATTGCCTCGATAACTAAAGTGGAACGTGAAGACGATGAGGATTTTATTGAAGAAGGAGAAAACCAAGAACACAGTGAAAATACCGGTGAAAACGATGAGGGATAGCCTATTCGCCCTAACGGCAATTTCTATCCTATTGGCAACTGGCATAATGCCCGCAGTGGCTCAGTCCAACCTGAAAGAAGGGAACAACAGCTTTGCGCGCTACATGCAATCCAAGGATTTCAAGCAGTTGGAAGCGGCGCGAAAGTTTGCCGACGATGCGTTCAAAACGAAAAGGGACTCGACAAATTTTAGGAACATACTCCTACGCGGACTCGTTTACAGTACGTTGGCCGTGGTCGATTCAAACCGCACGCAAAAGTATTCGGTAGACCCCAACGATATCGCGCTGTCTGCATTGAAACGACTGACCAATAAATCAATTGATTTCGAATTCGCACCGCAGATCGACTACATACAGCGTTCGTTAGCGAAAGCACACCTTATTAAAGCGAATCGCGCCGTAGCCGACGCAAATTACGACGAAGCATTTCTCCAATACCACAAGGTCGACTCGATCAGCGGAAGTACTATCGATGTAAAACACAACCTTGCTGTTTTAAGCTCGAAAATAGGAAATGACGAAGATGCCATCAACAGGTATAAGTCGTTTACTGCCCAGGCGGAAACTTCATCCCCCGTATACATCCTAGCGCTGGCGGAATTATACAAAAAAAAGGGAGATAGTCGGGAAATGCTCAATACGCTGCTTACCGGACGGCAACAATTCCCGCAAAGCAAGGATATTCTTTTTACATTAATTAATACATACATGGCCAATGAAGCCTACGCGGCGATTGTACCTTTGGCGGACGAAGCCATTGCGCATGAACCCGAGAACGTAGGGCTGAATTATATTGCTGGTTTCGCCAATGAAATGGAAGGTAATAATGCGCCGGCCAAAAAATATTACGAAAGGGTAATCAGCCTTGATGCTAACAATTTTGAAGGAAACCTGGAATTAGGATTGCTTTATCTAAAGGAATACATCGCCGACCCCAACAATGGAGACGTGCAAAACAAAGCACAGGAATACCTATTGAAAGCCAACCAGATCCAGCCTTCTGAAGTGAACACACTGAAGTCGCTCGCCGTATTGTATGAACAATCGGGCAACATTGTCCAACAGGAACGAGTAAATAACATATTAAATCAACTCACAATAAACTAGAATCATGAAAGTGAAATCGATTTTATTGGGCATGCTGGTACTTGCATCATCGGCTGTCTTCGCCCAAAACAGCAATCTAAGAAAGGCAAAAGCCAGCTACGACAAATTCAACGAGGTCAAATCCATTGGGAATTCGGCATTGGGCGCCGCAGATTTAACGGCAGCGAAAGAGGCATTGGACAAAGCGATAGAACATGAGAAAACGAAAGATCTCGCCGAAACCTGGACTTATTATGCCCTAGTTAATGCCGACCTCGCGCTGCTCGATTCGACCGACACTGCGGAGAACTACATCCAAGCCGCCGTCGAAGCTCGTGAAAAGGCAATCAGCCTCGATACGGAAAAAGAGCATGAACAAAACCTCAATATCCTCAATTCCATCATCGCACAATATGAGATGAACAAGGGGGTAAAAGCATGGGACAGCCAAGACTTTGAGGCAGCATATAGCGCATTTGACAAGGGCTTGAGCTATTTGCCGAATGATACAACATTGTTATATTATTCGGGTTTGGCGGCAATCAATTCGCAAGATTACGACAAAGCTTTGTCAAAATACGTGGAACTCGTTCCCGTAGATAGTTTTTCAAATAACAAGCAAATCATACTTGACGTTTCGCGACTATACCTCATGCAGGGCGACACGACCAACGCCATCAAGTATGCAGAAATAGGCGCAAACAAATACCCTGAAGATGGTGAATTGGCTACCCAGAACATCGAATTGAATTTGATGGCAGGCAATGAAGAGAAAATCATCAATACCATCACGGCGCAGTTAGAGAAGGAACCCGAAAACGCCAATCTACACTATTACCTTGGCATTGCGTACAGTGAAATGGGAGAATTGGATAAAGCCGAAGCGGCATACCGGAAGGCAATTGAAATCAATCCGGATTACCTCGACGCCAATATCAATCTTGGTGGTTTGATTTTGAACAAAGGTATCGATCACTTCAACAAGACGAATAACGCGAGCCTTCCACAGACGGAATACGATGCGGAAATCAAAAAAGCTTATGATATTTTTGACACGGCGTTACCGTACTTGGAGAAAGCGGTCGAATTGGACGGTTCGTCCTACTTGGCATTGACTAACCTCAAGAAATATTACGAAATCAAAGAAGACGAAGCTAAAATAGCGGATTTACAGGCGCGCATCGATGCACTGCAATAGCAGCGAATACCGGAGTTAACCCTTAAAGAAAGCCGCGTCGTTTGAAATGACGCGGCTTTGTTCGTTATTCATTGGCCATATGCTCCTGCCCGTCAACCACGAGCCTTTTGCAGATACGCTTGACCAAACCAGGGCCTTCGTAGATGAAGCCGGTATAGAGTTGCACCAAAGAGGCTCCGGCCGCGAGCTTTTCGATGGCGTCTTCGGGTGTATGTATTCCACCCACGCCGATGATGGGAAATGCACGAGCGGATTTGGTAGACAGGTACCTGATGACTTCCGTGGCACGTTTAGCTAACGGCCGGCCACTTAACCCGCCCGTTTCGAATGCTAGGCGGCCATTTTGTAAACCATCGCGTGCAATCGTCGTATTGGTGGCGATCACACCAGATATACCGGTCTCATGGACAATATCAATGATGTCGTCCAACTGATCATCCGTAAGGTCCGGTGCGATTTTCAATAGAATCGGCCGGGACATATCATCCTTTCGGTTGCGCTGCTGCAAGGTATTCAAGATGTGCATGAGCGGTTCCTTTTCCTGCAACGCGCGAAGACCTGGCGTATTGGGCGAGCTCACATTGACCACGAAATAATCCACTACGTCAAATAATGCATCGAAACACTTGACATAATCGCTTGCGGCCTCTTCGTTGGGCGTAAGCTTGTTTTTACCGATATTACCCCCGATGATAAGGTTCCGCCGACTCTTCAACTGACGCAGCCTCATGGCGGCTACATCGACCCCCTGGTTGTTGAAACCCATCCGGTTGATGAGCGCATGGTCATTTACAAGGCGGAATAAACGGGGCCGCTCGTTACCGGGCTGTGGCCGTGGCGTTACCGTGCCGATTTCGACAAAACCGAAACCCAACGCAGCCATTTCCTCCACGCAGTCGGCATTTTTATCGAATCCCGCAGCCAAACCAATCGGATTCCTGAATTTCAGGCCAAACACATTGCGCTCGAGGTGCGGATGCTCATAACCATAAGCGGCGCGCAGTAAGCGCTTGCCGCCCCATAAATTACAGAACGACCGCAAGCCACCCGACACCGTATGGTGAGCGGTCTCGGGATCCATAGAAAATAACAGCGGCTTTACCAGTTTGTACATGGCTACAAAGGTAGGGATAGATTTCGTACTTTTGCACCTAGAATGATTGCTATAAATAACCTTACATTTGAAATAGGTGCACGTGCACTTTATGACGATGCCAACTGGCATATCAAGCCGGGCGACAAAACCGGGCTGATCGGTGCCAACGGAACCGGTAAGACCACCCTCCTGAAACTGATCGTGGGCGAATATGCCCCCACCGCTGGGACCATATCGATGGCGAAGGATATCAAGATTGGGTACCTCAACCAGGACCTCCTCTCCTACCAGTCTGACAAGAGTATCCTACATGTGGCAATGGAGGCTTTTGAGCGGCAGAACCAACTGCTCATCGAAATAGAGCAATTGCTCAAAAAGCTGGAAACGGATTACTCGGACGATATTATACAGAAACTGAGTGATAAACAGACCGAACTTGAAGCGCTGGATGGCTACAACATCGAATACCGGGCACATGAAATCCTCGCCGGATTGGGATTCAGTGATAGCGACCAAAAACGTACGCTAGCCGAGTTCTCAGGTGGTTGGCGGATGCGTGTGATGCTCGCCCGGATACTGCTACAGGCGCCCGATATCCTGCTGCTCGACGAGCCAACTAACCACCTCGATCTCCCTTCCATTAAATGGCTGGAAGGCTATCTGCAAGCATTCGATGGCGCTATTGTCATCGTTTCGCACGACCGGTATTTCCTCGACCGGGTGGTTAATACCATCGTAGAATCACAACGCGGGAAACTTATCCAATACGCTGGAAATTACTCATTCTATTTGGAAGAAAAGGCCTTACGTGAGGAAATACAGGGCAACCAATACAAAAATCAACAGGCAAAAATAAAACAGGAGGAGCGACTGATAGAGCGGTTCCGTGCCAAAGCGAGCAAGGCCAAAATGGTACAGTCGCGCATAAAAGCATTGGAACGTATGGAAAAGATCGCCGACGTAGACGATTATAACCCCAGCGTAAACTTCCGCTTCAAATTCAGCAAACAGTCGGGCAGGCACGTGGTTCGGCTCGAAAACATCAGCAAATCATACCCCGATATCCCGATTCTTGAACGGACGGATGCCATCATCGAAAAAGGCGATAAAATAGCGCTTATCGGTGCCAATGGAAAGGGGAAGTCTACGCTATTGCGCATCGTGGCCAATGCCGATAGGGGCTTTACAGGGAAATCGGAGACCGGACACAACGTAAGCCAAACATTCTTTGCCCAACACCAACTGGAGGCATTGCACCTCGATAATGAAATTTTGCAAGAGCTGCAATTGTTTGCCCCTAAACATACTGAAACCGAACTTCGGGCCATATTAGGCTGCTTTCTCTTTACCGGCGACGATGCTTTCAAAAAAATACGGGTACTCTCGGGCGGCGAGAAATCGCGGGTAGCACTGGCAAAGGCGCTCACCGCCGATGCAAACTTCCTGGTGTTGGACGAACCTACAAACCATTTGGATATCCAATCGGTTAATATCCTCATCCAAGCACTCAAGCAGTTCGAGGGCACATTCATCGTGGTGTCTCACGACCGTTATCTATTAGACAATGTCGCTAATAAAATCTGGTACATCGAAGATCGCAAAATAAAAGAATACCCAGGCACCTACCAGGAATATGAAGAATGGCAGGCTAAGCGGACGACTGCTGCAACACCGAAAACGACCGACGCGAAACCTGCCAAAACGGCAACCAAACAGCCGACGGTAAAAAAAACAACCGTGGGAGAGCGGGACGCCAGAAAACTACACAAGGAACTGGAAGCCGTTGAACACCGTATTGCGCAATTGGAAGAAACAGTTAAGTCAACGGAATTACTGATGGCTGAGGAAGGCACCTATGCAGACCCCGCGAAGTTGGCGGAAACTACCCGACAATACGATGCCTTGAAACGGGAACTGGCCCAAAACCAGGCGGAATGGGAAAAAATAGCTGAAGAAATTATGGCTATTGATAATTGATAGTTGATATGAGAAAGCTCCTGCCAATAACTGTGTTGCTTTTCGTCTGTTTGGGCACAATGGCACAAAAGCAGAAAAAGCAGCGTAACAAGCGCGAACGAACGCCGCAACAGGATTTGATCTATGACAATACCAATTACTTACCAGCGATCAAGTCTGTGCTGTTCCATCCGGTTGGACAAGAAAGCACGTTACCCGTTATCGAGTTACACACCGACGACCAATTAACATTGGCTTTCGATGACCTCCGTGGTGACGTACGCAATTACTATCTTAGCATGGAACATTGCGATGCCGATTGGAAGCCGAGCCGCCTTTCCCCGCTCGAATACGCCGAAGGTTTTAACGAAGAACGCATCATAAACTATGCGCCTTCGGTAAACACATTGCAGCCGTACACACATTACCACGTGGATTTCCCCACCCGCAACATCAAGCCCAAATTAGCGGGAAACTACCTCTTAAAAGTATACGAAGACGCCGATAAACGTCGCCTTATCATCTCCCGGCGCTTTTACGTGCTGGCGCCGTTGATGATGGTATCTCCGCAGCTCGTCCCGTCGGTAGACGTGGCCAAGCGCCGCAGCAACCAGAAAATAAACATCCGGGTCAATACGGGCGGGCTAACCGTAAACAACCCGTACCAAGACATCCGTATACTGGTGATGCAAAACCAGCGCCCGGATGTCCAACAGTGGCTTACCACGCCCCACTTCGTCAATGATAATGAACTGAGCTATAACGAGAATAAAACGCTGGACTTCAGCGGGGGCAACGAATTCCGCTATTTCGACTTGCGAAGCCTGCGTTTGGCTTCTGAGCGCGTAGCCAATATCAAGACGGATAGCGCCGTTCATGTCGACCTCGTTGCGGACGAGCATTATCGGGATGCTGCATACGCTTCAACATTCGACGAGAATGGAAACTTTTTCATACGGAATCAAGACAAGGCGGATGCCAATACGGAATCGGACTACGTGTGGGTAAACTTTTCATTGGTAGACGAGTCGCCCACCGACGGTACAGTCTACGTGGTGGGTTCGTTCAACAACTATATCCGCGGCGAAACGAACGAGATGACATACGATGCCGCAGCGAAAGCATGGCGGTGTTCCATTTTACTTAAACAGGGTCTGTATGACTACGATTATGTACAGGTAAATCCATCAGGCGTGGTGGATGTGTCGTTTTCGGGTGGCAATCACTTCGAAACAGGCAACACTTATCAAGTCCTCGTCTATAACCGGCGCCCGGGCACCACATGGGATGAGCTGGCAGGCTTTGCCGAAATCAGCAATTGACCAACGTCAGCTGCTCCTGTAGCATGCGGGATATCCGGTTAAAGTATCGCTTCTGTTTATATCCCATTACCCATTGCACGCCATGTATGGCGTTGGTATGGAAAATCTCATCCGCCTCCCGTAGAATATCCGGGCTGATCTGGGCTTCAATCACTTCCAAACCACCATCCACCGCCAAGCCCATGACCACTTTGCGCATAACCCCGTCGATGCATCCCTCGCTGATGGCCGGTGTATAGAGTTTCTTATCGTACCAAATGAATACGTTGGAACTGAGCGATTCGCAAAGAAACCCATCCTGGTTTAACAGTAACACATCGTCAAGTCCGTTCTTGGTACGGTAAAGCCCCGCCATGACATACACCAATGCGTTCGATGACTTTAACTTTGAAAGTTCACTATAAGGCTTCTTGACATCGCTATACACATCGACGATCAACCCGATTTTCCGGTGCTTGACGTCGTCGGGGTCGAGTTTAGAAACTTGCATGACATAACAAGCTCCATTCTGTTGCGGACTATATAAGCCCCCGCCGTCACGGTAAACCTGCAAACGCACACGCACATGCTGGCCTTCCAGTCCGTTTCGCTTGATGAGCTCAACTGCCCGCGAACGAATAAAGTCCGCCGTGAACTTTTCCGCCTGATCCAACTTAAGCAAACGCATGCCCTCATGAAGGCGGGAAACATGGTGAGATAAAAACCGGATGTCACCATCCATCCAACGCATGGTCTCAAATAAGCCATCCCCGTATCGGAAAGCCCGGTTGTCGACAGTGAGAATGGTCTCTTGGTCGGGTATCAGATTGGAATTGAAATCTATAAAATGTACCGGCATTCGTTCAACTTATTTATATCATATCAATGGCTAACGCTCCCAATTAGCAACTCCTGTGCCATATAACTACGGCTACCGATGGGCCCCATAACTGCGCCATTTTTCTAGGCAGCGCTGGAAATCTTCGGGCAATGGGGTTTGGAATGCCATGGTTTCGCGGGTGGTGGGGTGTTCGAAACCCAAGCTTTGGGCGTGGAGTGCCTGCCGTGGCAACAGCGCAAAGCAGTTCTCGACGAACTGTTTGTACTTGCTGAATACCGTCCCTTTTACTATCCTGTCACCACCATAAACGGCGTCGTTAAACAGCGGATGGCCTATCGATTGCAGGTGGGCGCGAATTTGGTGGGTACGACCGGTTTCCAACTGGCATTCGATTAACGTGACATACTCCATCCGCTCCAATACCCGGTAATGAGTTACCGACCACTTCCCTTTCCCTTCATCGTCATACACAGCCATCACCCTACGGTCTTTCGCACTCCGGCCGATGTACCCTTCGATGGTACCCGTATCGGCGATATCGCCCCACACCAGCGCGACATATTTACGCGATATGGTATGGTTAAAGAACTGCTTGGCTAAATAAGTCAATGCCCATTCATGCTTGCCAACAACCAGCAAGCCACTCGTGTCCTTGTCGATACGGTGTACCAACCCCGGCCGGCCGTCATTGCCCGGCAACTGTGGTAAGTTTGCAAAATGGTATGCTAGCGCATTGACGAGGGTCCCTGTGTAGTTATTGTAGCCCGGGTGCACCACCATTCCTGCCGGCTTGTTGACAATAAGCAGGTCGTCATCCTCATACGGAATGTCCAACGGGATGTTTTCGGGATAAACTTCCGTATCCCGTGGTGGATGCGGCAAAACCACCGAAATGGTATCGTGCGGCTTTACCTTATAGCTGGCTTTTATGGGCATTCCATTCACCAGCACCGTTCCCGCGGTAATGGCATGTTGAATGCGGTTGCGTGAGGCATGCTCGACACGGTTCATCAAAAACTTGTCGATGCGCAACAAGGCTTGCCCTTTGTCTACAACGATACGTAGGTGTTCATATAAATCTTGCTCGTCCGACTCTTCCAATGCAACCAGGTCTGCCATGGCGCAAAATTAAAAAAAAAGCCTAAATTTGCCGTATCCAAGTGACACCATTCGATATCCATAGCCCGATAGAAACACTAGATTTTGCGCTATTCGACGACAAATCGATTAGGGTTGACATCAAGCGCGACGACCGGATACACCCGTTCATTTCGGGTAACAAGTGGCGTAAACTGAAATACATCCTCCAATCGGCGCGCCGTGCGGGAAAGACACACCTTGTGACCTTCGGCGGTGCCTGGTCCAACCATCTGCTGGCCACGGCCTGTGCCGGCGCAACATTCGGCTTCAAGACAACCGGATTTGTGCGTGGAGAGGCCGTATCTAACCCCAGCCTCTCACTCTGCAAAGTATTTGGTATGGAATTGCGGTTCGTAGATCGGACCAACTATCGGGACAAACCGCGGCTCTATGCGCAGTACGCCGCAGATAATCCGCAAGCTTACTTCGTGGATGAGGGGGGGCGCAGCGCCGAAGGCGCAAAAGGGTGTGCAGAACTCATCGACGAACTGCCACGGACCTACGACCATATTTTCTGTGCTTGTGGAACCGGCACAACGATTGCCGGCTTGTACCAAGGTTGCGCAAGCCTAGCCTTGGGCACCCAATTGCATGGCGTCGCGGTGCTGGCTGGTGGCGATTTTATTCCAGGCGCGGTCCGTGCATTATACCCCGATGCACAACTTGACCGATTATCGAGCCATACTGACTACCACTTCGGCGGATACGCCAAAACGTCGCCAACACTCAATACCTTTATTAGCCGCTTCACAGCGGAAACAGGTATTCTCATTGAGCCGGTGTACACGGGCAAATTGCTATATGCGGTGTTTGACCTCGCCAAACGCGATTATTTCAATACTGGCGACCGCATACTGGTTATCCATACGGGCGGATTAATTGGCATACTTGGCCTTCATGATCAGCTGATGAAAAATGAGGTTTAACGCGCGCAACCCAACAAAAACCGCAAAAACACGCAAAAATAAAAGGGAAAGAGTTGCATTTTGCCGCAACTTTTTTTAAGTTTGGTGGTAACCAATCCATATTATGATGTACAAAATCGCTGTTTCCCCCGGAGAAGTGCACCAAACGTTAGCCGATTACATTCTTGCCGATGGATACGATATGACCTTCGATATGGAGCGTAGTCGCGGCGTAACCATCTACGATTCGAAATACGGGCGTGAACTCCTCGATTTTTTCACCTGCTTCGCCTCGGTTCCGTTGGGGTATAACCATCCGAAGATGGTGAACGATGCGGCGTTTACAGCCAGCCTTCTCCGCGCAGCGATAACCAATCCTTCCAATTCGGATGTATATACCGTCGAATATGCACAATTCGTCAAGACATTCGGACGGATCGCGATACCGGACTACCTCCCCCATGCTTTTTTTGTTTCGGGGGGTGCGCTGGCGGTGGAAAATGCGCTTAAGGTAGCGATGGACTGGAAGGTGCAAAAGAACTTCCAAAAGGGTTACGCGCACGAGAAAGGCACCCAGGTGATCCATTTCGAGCACGCGTTCCACGGTCGCTCGGGCTATACACTCAGCCTGACCAATACCCAACCGAATAAGACGAAATGGTTTGCCAAGTTTGGCTGGCCGCGTATAAGCAGTCCGATGCGTGTGTTTCCCGAAACCGCCGATAAGCTGGCCGCTACGATGGAACGCGAACGGGATGCCATCCGACAAATCAAACAGGTATTCGCCAATAACAAAGATGAAATATGTGCCATCATCATTGAGCCCATCCAGGCAGAAGGCGGCGACAACCATTTCCGAAAGGAATTTATGGAGCAGTTACGTATACTTGCCGACGAAAACGAAGCATTGTTAGTGTATGACGAGGTACAGACGGGCGTAGGCCTTACCGGCAAGTTTTGGTGCCATGAGCACTTCGGCGAAGGGGCACGGCCGGACATCATCGCGTTTGGAAAGAAAATGCAGGTTTGCGGCACCTTGGCAGGGCCACGGATAGACGAGATCGACACCAACGTCTTCCGCGTCCCGTCGCGGATAAATTCCACTTGGGGCGGGAGCCTGGTCGATATGGTGCGGGCCAACAGAATACTTGAAATCATCGAGGAAGACCAGCTGCTCGCGCACGTAAACAAGGTGGGCAAGTACCTGCAGTCGCGTTTACATGATCTGGCAGGCACCTATCCGGCAATATCCAATGTGCGCGGTAGCGGCTTGCTTTGCGCCTTTGATTTGCCCGATACCGCGCACCGCAATGCATTCCTCAAAAACGGCCTGGCAGCGGGTGCCCTTTTTCTCGGTTGCGGCGACCGCTCCATACGGTTCAGGCCCGCATTGATTATTGAGCCCGACGCGATAGACGAAGGAATGGATACCATCGACCAGCTGATGGGCGACCTCAATTAAATGCGACGTTACGGCCTGCTGTGATAATTGGGTGCCTCCTTCGTGATGGTGATGTTGTGAGGATGACTTTCGCGCAATCCGGCTCCGGTGATTTTGACGAACCTTGCGCCTTGCAATGCCTTGACCGTTGCCGCCCCGCAATAACCCATACTGGCGCGTAAACCGCCCACATACTGGTAAACCACTTCCGCCAACGTGCCTTTGTAAGCCACACGCCCCACGATGCCCTCGGGGACAAGTTTCTTGATATCGTCTTCCACGTCCTGGAAATAACGGTCCTTCGACCCCTTCTCCATGGCTTCTACCGATCCCATACCGCGGTACGATTTGAACTTACGTCCTTCATAGATGATGGTCTCTCCGGGAGCCTCTTCCACACCGGCAAAGAGCGATCCGGCCATTACCGTGTCTGCGCCGGCTGCAATTGCTTTGGCGATATCACCCGTCTGCTTGATGCCGCCGTCTGCGATAACCGGGACACCGCTGCCGCGGAGCGCACGTGCGACTTCATATACTGCGTAAAGCTGCGGCACACCCACACCGGCAATGAT
Source organism: uncultured Parapedobacter sp. (assembly GCA_964613725.1). Taxonomy (GTDB): domain Bacteria; phylum Bacteroidota; class Bacteroidia; order Sphingobacteriales; family Sphingobacteriaceae; genus Parapedobacter. The sequence continues at coordinate 13,774 of CAZTJY010000004.1, forward strand.
ACGCGTGGTACATATGGAACCAGGACCAATACCAACTTTTACCGCATCGGCCCCTGCATCAGCCAGCGCGATGGCGGCCTCGGCCGTAGCGATGTTACCCACGATAACTTCCAGGCTGGGGAAGGTGGCCTTCACTTCCTTCAACTTGTCGATCACCCCTTTTGAATGACCATGCGCCGTATCGATCGTAACCACGTCCACCCCAGCCTTAACCAATGCCGCCACGCGCTCCATGGTATCGCCAGTAACACCGACCGCCGCCCCTACGAGCAACCTGCCGTGGCTATCCTTCGCCGCATTGGGAAAATGGCGGTATTTCTGGATGTCTTTGAACGTGATCAGCCCTACAAGGACATTCCCGTCGTCAACTACCGGTAATTTCTCGATTTTATGATGTTGTAGAATATTTTCGGCTTTGAGTAAATCGGTGCCAACGGGCGCCACGACCAGCCCCTCCTTGGTCATCATCTCCGTAATCGGGCGTTTCATGTCTTTTTGGAAACGGAGGTCGCGGTTGGTCACGATCCCCACCAATTTGCCCTCCCCGTCGATGATGGGGATTCCACCGATCCGATGGTTCTGCATAATCTGGAACGCATCCCCCACTGTGGCCCCTTCATCAAGCGTCACTGGGTCCTGTATCATGCCACTCTCCGACCGCTTCACCTTACGGACTTCGGCCGCTTGGTCAGCAATGCTCATGTTCTTGTGCAACATCCCCAATCCCCCGGCCTGCGCGATCGCAATCGCCAAATCGGCACCCGTTACCGTATCCATGGCAGCAGATATTAACGGAATGTTCAACCGGGTATGGCGGGTCAGGTAAGTAGAGGTATCCACTTCCCGTGGCAATACTTCGGAATAGGCAGGAATTAACAGCACATCGTCGTAGGTGAGGCCTTCAGCTACGAATTTTTCGGGGTCTAATTGCATGGCAAATATATCTTGGGGTTATTATTTGCCGGGCAAAATTACTTATTTTTTATGTCTTTTACAAGTAAAAAAAAGGCCGTATTTCGGACTAGCAATAAGGGATCTGCCATGATAGAAATCCGAAATACAGCCATATCGTTTTAAAATGAATAGCTAACTCCAAGTTGGAATACGCGATTCAGCGATATGTTATCGGGGTCGTCAAACATGCCCAAGAAATAATCATTGTTGAAGGCATCCAGCATCCCGCTTTTGAAGCGACCTTCTAAAGTAAGACCGATAGGCAGGGTGTATCCTAACCCGAGCGAAATGCCGAGGTCGACACCGCCATAATCATCATCATCGAAATCGATGCGCGGAAAGTTCTTACCGATTTTCATATCGAGCGACGGGCCTATCAATCCGTGGAAACCTTCCACGAAATAGAATTTGTTGATCACTCCCAACGAAAGGTACTGGATGGTTACGTTTTCCTGTCCCGTCGGATCGCCGGTTTCGTCATCCACAAAAGTGACATTGTTGGCCCCCTGCCGCGTATAAATCAATTCAGGCTGTAGCGTGTACCGTTGACCAAGGTGAAGGCTAAGGATACCCCCCGCGTAGAAATCAGTCTTGAAATCTGCGTTGATATTACTTAGCGTGGCCACATTGACCCCAGCCCTAATGCCGGGGGAGACCTTCTTTTGCGCAAAAATCTGTGTAGTTGCGGCTATCGCTACTACCAGCAGGAGTGTTTTTCTTTTCATTTATAAACGCGTTATGTAGTAGGTTATTTCAATGTAAACTTAAAACCCAAAGTGAAGCGCGCAGGTTCAAAATGGCTATTGTTACTTAAATTCCACCACGGTTTCCAATCGAAATGGAAAGCCAAGGGTGCCGATGGGATTTTAAATTCCAAACCGACCGCGGGGCGGAGCGCAAAAAAGGTTTCGTTGCCATCCCAGTCGTCATCACCAAACCACCAACCGCCACGGTCTATAAACGCTAACTGCGGTCCGACACCGACGTACCAGGTCAACCCGTTTGCTCCATTGATGGCCTGATTGTACGAATAATCTACGCCCAACACGGTGACATCATCGCCAAACAATACTTGCGCATTACCCGCATTGGTACCGTCAAAAAAATGCTTAATCTGCGGTCCTACGAGCGTCGGCCCATCACCCAAGTCAATACCCAAACCCAAGGCCGTACGGTAGCGCGCCTGTGCATGGGATTCCTGTGCGCCGAGCATCAAAATTGCAATAGCTAATAGCGGTAAACATACTTTTTTCATCACGTTATCGATTTTTGTGTTTCATTAAACGATCGCGGGTTTTTGGCAAACCCACCGCTATTTTAGCAAATAGTCTGCCAAAATGATGAAACGGAGTGTTTATTAAACCCTAAAATACGGTAGGCTTTAGACAAAAATTTTATACCTTTGCCGTCTTAACTAAATTTTGTTAAAAAAGAATAGATTAATACTAGCTAACGAAAGAAAATGCAAGGTACAGGGTTGATTAAATTTTTGGTAGTAGTGGTTACCATCGCGTGCCTCTATTCCCTATCATTCACATTCGTAACCCGCAAGGTGGAACGGGATGCCGCAGCGTATGCCCAAGGCGACATGGCGAAAGAGAAGGCCTATCTGGACTCCATGGCCGGAGAGGTGGTATATAACTTGGGCGTGGCGAAATACACGTACAGGGAAGCCAAGGGACAAGAAATTGCCTTAGGTTTGGACTTGAAAGGAGGCATGAACGTAACGATGGAAGTATCGTTGCAGGAGTTGGTCCGCAACCTCGCTAATAACCCGAAAGACGAGAATTTCAATAAGGCGCTGGAAAATGCCAATATCCAGAGCCGAAGCAGCCAGGACACCTATGTGAGCCTGTTCGTCGATGAGTTTGAAAAACTAAGTCCGGGTGCTTCTTTGGCCAGTTTCTTTGCTACCAAAGACAATGCAACTTACATCAATGCAAATAGCACCAATTCCCAGGTAGAGAATTTCCTTCAACGCGAATCAAATAACGCCCTAGAGAGTTCTTTTAAGGTGCTCCGCACACGCATCGACAAATTCGGCGTTACGTCACCCAATATCCAGCTGCAGCAGGGCACGAACCGAATCCTTATCGAATTGCCCGGTGTAAACGATGAAGACCGTGTGCGCAGCCTATTGCAGGGTTCGGCCAAACTCGAATTCTGGGAAACATACGACAACATGGAAATCTACCCCATGTTGGAAAACGTGGACCGTGCGTTGGCGTCGACATTGCAGACGACCAAAAAAGAATCGGCTGACAATGCCGATACTGCCGCTACGGACAGCACGGACGCGGGTCTACTCGCTGCGCTTGGCGCCGGACAGGATTCCACCGCGTCCGACTCGTCAGACAATCAATTAGCCCTGCAGAACCCCTTGTTCAATATTTTGCGCCCGGCAACGGGTTTGGGTCCCAACAACCAGCCGATGTTGGCGCCGGGTCCCATCGTGGGGTATTCCCAGTTGCGTGATACTGCTAAGGTGAACGACTTCCTGGCCGATCCGGCCGTTAAACAAATCATCCCTACCAATGTGAAATTGCTATGGGGCGTAAAACCAAGTCCGCGCACACCTGAACAACTGGAACTTTATGCTGTTAAACCCACAGGCGTGGACGGCGGCCCTGTTTTAGCAGGCAACGTGATTACCGATGCGAAGGACGACTTCGACCCGCAGTCGAACAGCCCGATGGTAACCATGTACATGAACAGCGAGGGCGCACGCGAGTGGCGGCGGATTACCGCATCGGCTTCGGCTGACCCCAACAACAAACGGGCCATCGCTATCGTGTTGGATGGTGTTGTATACTCTGCCCCCACCGTCCAAGGCGAGATTCCCAATGGTGTATCGCAAATCACCGGTAATTTCACCATCGAAGACACCAAGGATTTGGCAAACGTGCTGAAGGCCGGTAGACTGCCCACTACAGCCAAGATCGTGGAAGAAGCGGTGGTTGGTCCTTCCCTTGGACAAGCTGCAATCGACGCGGGCATCAACTCATCTGTAATCGGGCTCGTTGTCGTGCTGATTTTCATGATTGCCTATTACAACCGTGCAGGATGGGTAGCCAATATCGCCGTATTATTCAACGTGTTCTTCATTATGGGCGTACTCGCCTCACTCAATGCAGTCTTGACACTACCGGGCATAGCCGGCATCGTATTGACGATGGGTACCGCTGTGGATGCAAACGTGTTGATATACGAACGAATACGTGAAGAGTTACGGCTGGGTAAGTCGGTCAGGCAGGCCGTATCAGATGGCTATAAACATGCCATGTCATCCATTCTAGACTCACAAATAACAACATTTTTAACGGGATTGATACTTTTCTTCTTCGGAAGCGGCCCGATTCTCGGCTTTGCCACCACGTTGATGATCGGTATCATTACATCCTTGTTTACTTCAATCTTCATTTCACGTGTTATTTTCGAATGGCTGCTCACCAAAGGCTGGGCCATTACAGTTTCGCGCCGCTGGAGCGAAAACACATTGTTGAAATCAAATTATGGCTTTGTTCAGAACCGCAAGAAATTCTACATCATTTCAAGTGTCGTTTTGGCAATCGGTGTGATATCCATCTTCACCAAGGGTTTCAGCTTGGGAGTGGATTTCCAAGGCGGACGATCGTACACCGTACAATTTGAACAACCCGTTGATTTGGAAGAGGTGCGGGGAAAACTAAACGAGACGTTTGGCATGAACACCGAAGTCAAAACCTTCGGCAGCGATCGCCAAATACGTGTTACCACGGCCTATCAAATCGAAGAAGTCAGCGACGAAGCAGACAAGGCCGTATTGGATAAGCTCAATAGCGGTTTATTGCAGATTTCCGGAAACAACCACGAAATCGTCAGTTCGCAAAAAGTAGGCCCAACAATCGCAAACGATATGAAAACCCGTGCATTTTATGCGGGTATAGCATCTGTTATCGTCATCGCCCTCTATATTTTGATCCGTTTCCGCAGATGGCAATTTAGTGTGGCGGCCGCAGTTACTACCGCCCATGACGCGTTAATTATATTTGTGCTCTTTTCGATATTGGATGGCATCGTTCCATTCTCCTTGGATATTGACCAACACTTCGTGGCGGCTGTACTCACGGTGGTGGGTTATTCCATCAACGACACGGTGGTGGTGTTTGACCGTTTGCGTGAATATTTAGGCCTCTCGAAATATAAAAAGGAAGCGATGGGCGAAACTGTAAACCTCGCCATTAATCGCACGCTTAGCCGTACCGTCGTTACCTCCCTTACTGTTATATTCGTATTGGCGGTACTCTTCGTATTTGGCGGCGAGGTTATCCGTGGGTTTTCGTTCGCGATTCTAATCGGAATCATTGTGGCCACTTATTCGTCCATCTTCCTCGCGGCACCGATGGTAGTGGATTTGCAGGGAAAAAAGGGCCTTAACGAACCAGCAGCGTCCGACGACATAACTCGTAACGCTAATTTGAAGGCCGCGAAAGCATAGTCCAATCGGGCCGGATAGTAGACCGAAAAATCAAAAAGGCCGCTGGATTGTTTCAAGCGGCCTTTTTGATTAGATATCGTTCCATTGCTTTGCCTAATACCTGACTGTATCGGGCACCTGCGTGGATTTAATCAGGTCTACAGACCGTTGCAGGGCCTCGTTATAGGGATTGTAAGACCTGTTGTGGTGACTGACGTAGCATCAATTGCACCGAATCCAATGGCTTCCCCCCTTAAAGTACGTATCGATAATGTCGGCATACATTTTCGTCAACGGAGCCATGCGATCAAAGAACTTCACCGCACCCATCATATATCCGCAGACGGCCCGTCCAATTACTCCGCTCGCTCTGACTGAGGGTCGTGCAATAAATCGACCGATTTAGCTACAATCGTTGCAACAGTGGCGTCGCTGGTTACGTTCACAACGGTCCGACACATATCCAGCGGCCTGTCGATGGCAAAAACTAAAGCTAAGCCAGCCTCGGGTATACCTGCCTGCCCCAGCACAATCACCAGCATCACAATTCCTGCACTCGGTACGGCTGCCGTACCGATGGAGGCCAGTACGGTCGTCAGGATAATCATCAGCTGCGCTTCCAGGCCAATTGGGTCGGGCAACATCGCTTGTGCAATGAAGATGGCCGCTACTGCCTGATACAATGCGGTTCCATCCATGTTGATGGTGGCGCCCAGAGGCAATACAAAGCTAGACACCTCATCATCTACGCCTAAATGCTCGGTTACCCGCTCCATCGTGACCGGCAGCGTTGCCGCGCTCGAACTCGTAGAGAATGCCAGCAGCTGAGCTGGCGATATTGCCTTGAAAAAATGTCCCGGTTTCACTTTGGCAAATAAATACAGGAGAATCGGATAGAAAACAATAAGCAACAATGCCAATCCAGCTAACACGGTGATGCCATAGACGCCAAGAGCTCCTAGCGTAGAAAAATCAGGTATTTCAACCATCAAAGCCGCCATTAAAGCGAAAACACCCAACGGCGAGAAAAGCATAACGATATCAATGATCTTCAAAATCACGTCGTTCAGCCCCTTAAAAAAATCGACTACCGGCTTCGACCGCTTTTCCTCAATCATGATCAGCCCGATACCGATTAAAATGACAAAGAAGATAACCTGAAGCAAGCTACCATTATCGGTCAATGCCCCAAAAAAATTGTCAGGCACCAAATCGACAAGCGGCTGCAAAGGTCCCTGCCCCTTCGTAGCTTCTGCCAGCTTGATTTTCTCTCCTGCTTCTCCTGCAAATCCTTCCAACAGGCTTTGTCGAGATTCTTCATTGATAAATAGCCCCGGCTTGACTACATTGACCAGCACAAGGCCCAACGAAACCGCGATTGTAGTCGTAAATAAGTAAAAAACAATCGTCCGTCCCCCGAGTTTGGATAGTTTCGAAATATCCTTTAAATCTGCCAGTCCGACGATGAGCGAAACGGCCACCAGCGGTACAGCAATCATCTTGAGCATATTAATGAATATCGTCCCAAACGGTTTAACCCAATCAACCACGATAGCTGGCAATCCCACCGCTTTCATTACGGCACCGAAGACGATACCCAATAACATTCCAATTAGTATTTTCCAGTGCAAAGCCAATCGTTTCATGAAAACATTTAAAATTTATACGGTTCTTGTAATCAAATGCTGTGTACTGCCTCAAATGTAATTGTTTTGATCGACTTAGGCGGAGGGCAATCAAAAATTGTAAAGGAAACAGACATCGATTGCTAGATATGCTTTAAAATCGTATATTTGTCACACTAATTATTGTTATGCAAACAGAACAATACAACGCTTATTCATTCCTGTTGGAACGCACCGCACGACGGGTCAAGCAATACGCCCAATACCAATTTAACTGCCGTGAATTTGGTATTACCGTGGACCAATGGTCGGTATTGAAAAACCTGAAACAACGGGCTGATCTATCGCAAAAAGAACTGGCCGACTATTGCGGCAAAGACCAGCCCACGTTGACGCGGATCGTCGACCTGTTGGTCCGCAAAAACTTGGTAGAGCGTAAGGCGAACCCATCGGACAGACGAAGTTTCGTGGTGCACCTTACCCCAGCGGGTGAACAGAAGATAAATACGCTAGCCGCCCAAGTCGGCGAAATCCGCATGCAGGCTTGGAAAAACCTCGACGATGCCGATTTCGAAGACTTAAAGCGGATTTTGAACACGATATATGATAATTTGGAGGTTTGACTTATGATTAAAACAGATATTTGCATCATCGGAGCGGGGCCAGTTGGCCTGTTTGCGGTATTCGAAACGGGTTTGCACAAAATGCGATGCCACCTCATTGATGCGCTTCCCCAGATTGGCGGACAACTTTCCGAAATCTATCCGCATAAACCCATTTATGATATCCCCGGGTTTCGGGCCATCAACGCGCAACAGCTGGTAGACAACCTTATGGAACAGATCCGTCCGTTTAACCCGACATTTACTCTGGGCGAGCGGGTGGAAATGGTGGCCCGCCAAGCGGACGGAACCTACCATATCATAAGCAACGAGGGGACGGTAATCCATGCCGCGGTTGTGGTCATTGCCGGTGGACTCGGCTCATTCGAACCACGCAAGCCCGAGATTCCTGGCCTCGCCGATTTCGAAGGCCGAGGGGTCTCCTATATGGTGAAAAACCCTGAAGCGTATCGCGACAAGCGTGTGGTTGTGGCGGGCGGCGGTGATTCGGCATTGGACTGGACCGTTTTTCTCAGCGATGTGGCCGCTATGGTTACGCTGGTGCATCGTAGCGACAGTTTCCGGGGCGCGCCCGACTCGGCCGAGAAAGTGTTTTCCCTGGCCGAGCGTGGGAAAATCAACTTGTTATTACAAAGCAACCTCAGCGGTGTACGTGGAAACGGCTCGTTGAGCCACGTAGGCATCATAGGTAAAGACAAAACGGAAATGCTATTAGAAGCTGATGCGCTCATCCCCCTATTCGGCTTAAGCCCCAAACTAGGTCCGATAGCCGATTGGGGCTTGGCCATCGACAAGTCTGCCATCGTTGTGGATACCTCAGACTACAGCACTGGCGTGGAACGCATTTATGCCATTGGCGACATCAACACGTACCCCGGAAAACTCAAACTCATCCTTTGTGGTTTCCACGAAGCAGCATTGATGGCACAGAGCGCGTTCCGGTACGTATACCCCGATGAGAAACTTAGCTTTAAATACACTACCGTCAACGGCGTTAACGCATTCTAATGGATTGTACGATGGCAGACACTATTCATATCACCGTTGAAAACCAATTGGGCGAAACCCGGCAGTTGGAAATCCCAGATGGCATTAACTTAAGCTTAATGGAAGTGCTTAAAGCATCAGATTATAATATCTTGGCTACCTGTGGCGGCATGGCGCTATGTGCCACCTGCCACATCCAAGTATTGGAGGGCATGAACACACTGGAGCAACGCGGCGACGCGGAGCTGGATATGCTAGATACCCTCCCCGATGCCGATGACCAAAGTAGACTCGCCTGCCAAATCCGATTAAGTCCGGCATTGGATGGCTTGAAAATACGTATTTTTGCAAACAATTGATGACGCCATCCGTTCCCCAGATACGGGGATTATGTGAGCGTCAAATAGCGACAAAATGACTACACAACACAACAAAAATAAGTTTCCACGGGTCGTCATTATCGGTGGCGGTTTCGGCGGGATAGAGATTGCAAAAGGACTTAAAAACAAAGAAGTGGAAGTGGTATTGCTTGACCGCAACAACCACCATACGTTCCAACCCCTGCTTTACCAAGTTGCCACGGGTACCTTAGACGCACCATCCATCGCTTTCCCCTTACGGAAGATGTTCCGTAAGCAAGATAACCTGACATTCCGTATGGCCGATGTACGCCGCATTGATGCCGAAAAAAAGCTCCTCGACACCGACATCGGTCCGATTGCTTATGACTACCTAGTTGTCGCTACGGGAGCAACCACTAACTTCTTCGGCAATAAAGACATCGCGTATTATGCTATGCCGATGAAAAATGTGAAGGAGGCCGTGAGCATCCGTAGCTTCATCCTCCAAAACATCGAAGCCTCCTTGCGCAACGATATGCCCGAAAACCGCGCCGCTTACCTCAACTTCGTCGTCGTCGGTGGGGGCCCTACGGGTGTCGAACTGTCCGGCGCCATTGCCGAGATCCGCAACCATATCTTGGCAAAAGACTACCCCGAGCTCCGAAAAGAAGACATGAACGTTTACTTAGTGGAAGGGTTACCGAAGATATTGGCTAATCTATCGTCGCAAGCCTCAGAAAAAGCCGAGCTTTACTTGAAAGAACTGGGTGTGAAAATACGCCTGAACACGCAGGTAACGGGCTACGACGGTGATGAGATTACATTCGCCGATGGCAACAGCATCCGCACCAAGACCGTCTTGTGGTCGGCAGGCGTAGCCGGGCAATTCCCTAAAGGTATTGAAAAAGGAAACATCGTTCGTGGAAACCGCATCCGTGTTGACGAACAATGCCGTGTAATCGGCACGGACGACATCTTCGCGATTGGCGACGTGGCCGCCATGATTACCGACGAGTTGCCACGCGGGCATCCCGGCGTGGCTCCGGTTGCACAGCAGCAGGGTCGGTTCCTAGCGAAAAACCTCATCCGGATGATCAACAACCAACCTACCGAGCGGTTCACCTACTTCGACAAGGGGTCGATGGCCACCATAGGGCGGAATAAGGCCGTGGTCGATATCGGCAAAATCCGCTTCCAAGGTTTCTTCGCCTGGTGGGTATGGATGTTTGTGCACCTCATGTCGCTGGTCGGTTTCCGTAACCGAGTGGTTACCTTCATCAACTGGACCATCAGCTACCTCACCTTCAACGCCGGCATACGATTAATCATTCATCGCTATCATCGACCGAAACGCGTAGAAGAAGTACAGGATTCGCTTTGACGCCTGCCGGGAAATCCCTATTTTTCGGCAATGGATAACAAGACAATTGCGAAAACCTTCAAACAGTACGCCCAGTTAATGGAGCTGCATGGCGGGAACCCTTTCCGTACCAAAGCGATGACCAACGCAGCGTTCAAACTGGGAAAATTACCATTTGGCGTTACACTGCAAACGGTCGACAAACTGCGTGAGGTACCGGGATTGGGGCCGAGTACGGCCGAAAAAGTGCGCCTACTACTGGAAACCGGCGCTTTCCCCGAATGGAAATCCCTGCTCGCCGACACGCCCGACGGCATCATGGAGATGCTCAACATCAAAGGCCTTGGCCCTGGGAAAATAAAGATCATCTGGCGTGATTTGGGCATCGAATCCATTGGTGAGCTCTATTATGCCTGCAACGAAAACCGCTTGGCCGAAACAAAAGGGTTCGGATTGAAAACCCAGCAGGAGATTAAGCAGGCTATTGCCTTTTCCATCGCCAACAAGGGCTGGTTCCTCTACGCGGCCGCGGAGGAAACTGCCGAAGCAACAATGACGTCATTACGGGAATCATTTCCACCCGACTGCAAAATCGCCTTCACCGGTGATTTCCGTCGGAAATGCGAAGTGTTGCAATCCGTGGATATCATCGTAGCGGCCTCTTTTGACGAACTAGCGACAGCGGTCTCGAAAATCGACACGCTCACGATCGAATCCGAACATACCCCTTCTCTCCTGCGGGCAACACATACGTCGGGACTCATCTTTGGTTTTATTCCCGTCGATTCCCCCGCTTTCCACCGCCAGCTTTTGATCAGCACAGGATCAGAAGCACACTTGAGGCAACTTGACGAACTGCTGGCGGAGCCCCAGTTGCCCCACCTCAGTTCGGAAGAAGCAATCTATTCGTCCGTCGGGCTTTCCTACATCCAGCCGGAACTGCGCGAAGGCACCAACGAGATTGCTTTAGCCAAAGACGGCACGTTACCTGCGCTCATCAGCTATGCCGACCTGCGCGGCACACTGCACAACCACAGTACGTACAGCGACGGTGTAAACACCCTCGAAGAGATGGCCCGGTATTGCCGCGACGAACTACGGTTGGAATACCTCGGAATCTGCGACCACTCCAGGGCGGCGGTGTATGCCAAGGGATTGGACATCGCGCGCGTAAAGGAGCAGTGGAATGAAATCGACGTCCTAAATACCACGTTGGCCCCTTTCCGAATTTTCAAAGGCATCGAGTCCGACATTTTGGGCGATGGTTCATTAGATTACCCCGATGAAATCCTTGCAGGTTTTGATTTCATTGTGGCATCCGTGCACTCCAATCTAAAGATGGATAAAGAACGGGCTACAGCCCGCCTAATTAAAGCCATCGAAAATCCATATACAACGATACTCGGCCATCTCACGGGACGATTGTTATTGAGCCGATCAGGGTATCCGCTGGACTATGAGCGGGTTATTGATGCATGCGCTGCGCACGGAGTGGTCATCGAAATCAACGCGAATCCCCTCCGGTTGGACCTCGACTGGCGCTGGCATCGCTACGCCATAGAAAAAGGCGTGCTGCTATCCATCAATCCGGATGCCCATCGCGTCAGCGGCTTCCATGACATGCAATACGGAGTACTCGTAGCCCGCAAAGGCGGTGTTACCCCACCCTATTGCCTGAACACCTTTTCCGTTGACAAGATAACCGAATACTTCAAGCAACGGAAGCCACCGGGTGGATAACGGCCAGAAGAGCTATTGAAATTCGACCTGTGTTTCGACGTTCGCAACGGACACACCTTTCCATCGGCCTTTCACTGTTGTGATTGCGCCCGTGGGCTGGCCCTCCAACGTTGCGGTATAAGCGAGGTCGAGCTCGTTGAAGTAGACGTTCATCGTCAGCGTAAGCCGCATATTGGGGGGCACAGCAATGGTATCGCGAAAATTAAGCGGCGGGGCCATTTCCGCCCGCTCGCTTCGATACGGCCATTTGGCTTCGCCTAAGGTAATAACACCTTCGTCCACCGTCGACGGCACAGCTACCTCAGGCACCACGCCACCGAGCAGCAAAAAGGCCTTTTCATCATCGCTCATGAAAAGAGAAGTTTCCTTCACCCCCGCTAAGGGGTCTACGGTCACTTGCTGTGCCACACTCGTATTGTTGAAAAAGGTGACAGTATGCAACGGATGTACAAATGTCTCCATTTTGCCGTTATCACCCATTTCGTAAGTAACCTGTTTCAAGGTGTAGGTATCATCGGCCGGATCGGGGGAATATACTGTTTTTTCACACGACAACAGGGCAACTGGGAATAACCAAAATAAGATTTTCTTCATGGAAAGGGTGCTTGGACCGATGGGCAAACTTCGTGAATATCCTCCGCATTTGCAATAAAAAACCGCCGTCCGGTCCGGTTCTGCCATCAAGCTATTGGAGTTCATCGATACGTCGCCGGGCATAGTCCACGTATATTCGCTCTTCTCCCGGAGGGTTTTGTTTGATGTACTGCCGGAAATACCGAAGAGCATTACGCGTATCGGTCAGTTTTCGGTCGTACACAACGGCCAGGCTGTAGTAGTGCAACGGAATCACATCGAACTGGAAGCTGCGTAAATAGCTCTTGGCTGCCGCCGTCGGCTGATTGGCCAAATCATGTAAATCGGCCTTGCGGCCATAATAAAACGCGGTATTTGGCGAGATAGCAAGCGCCAGAACCTTATCCATGCTCTCCAGGCCTTCAGGGTAGCGCTTCAGTGCTTTATAGGCCATGGCTAGGTAGTAATAATCTACCTCGCCCATCTGCTTGTGGACGGCCAACAACCGGTTGTATGTCTGCTCGCAATCCGCGAAATGCTGCGTATGGAAGTAGCCGCGGGCCAAGAGGGCAAGCACCTCCCGGCTTGTATCGCCCTGCTCCACCAATTGTTTACCTATGGCAACCACCTCCGTATAATGTTTCAATTTCTCCGCGACCTTAATCTTGCTAAGTAACACCAGTCCATGTTCTGGATCGGCATCCAGGGCCAATTGCAGGACCGTGTCAGCCAGCCCATATCGTTCCAAATCCACGCATAGCTGCGCGAAATCGCACGCTATATCGCTATTAATGGGTTGGAGACTGTTCGCCCGCGACATGTAATAGAAAGCCGAAGCGAGGTCGCCCGCCCTTTTCGTGAGGCCGGACAGGGCACGGTACGCGGCAACATGATTACTATCCACGGAAACGATCCGCTGATAATTAACTGCCGCCGAGGCGTATAACCCGCGCTTCATCTGCACCGCGGCCAAATTCATCAATGTAATAACATTTAAGGAATCAAGCTCATAGAGCCGTTGATAGTACGGCTCGGCTTGCCCATAATCGCCCGCCATACGGTAACAGTAGCCCAACCTGTTCAGTACCGCCGGGTCCGCTGTCGTATCGGAATAAAACGACCGAAAATACGTGGCCGCTTCGCGATATCGCTGTGCTTGATATAACTCGAGTAACTTGTTATTATCCGGTTATTCGCCCTGAGCATATGCGGCTTTACCACTCATACCAAGCCAAACCAGCAACGTAAAATAAAAACCCTTTTTCATCTCGCGCATTACATAACTAAAACTTTCGCAATATAACTAAATAAATAGTTTATTCAAACATTTTTCATCCGTTCCTGTTATTGGTTAGTAAAAGCTGGTATTATGGATAAGTTGAAGAAATTTGAATTGATGGAAAAGATTGTCCGCGAACTGGATGATCTAAAACGGAGCCAACAAGCTGTATTGGAGAAAATCGGCAAAGTGGAAGTGGATAACATCGAATTGGGTGACAGCCGTCTTGAAAAAATCCTTCCGGATATCTATCAGCGTACGGCGGAAAATATGGATGCTATTACGGAGTTGCTGGAAGCGTTCTCGGGCAAGACTGAGGCTTTTGCCGACAAAAACAATGTGGAGGCGCTCCGCCAACAACAAGAATTGGGAAACAACCAAAATAACTCATAATCGCTTCTAATAGGTGATTTTCAAAGAAGGTTTTCAGAGGAGATACCAAAAAAAGTCCCGATTGACTAACAACCAGGACCTTTTGAGTTTATAATTAGTTAGTTTCTCGCGATAAAAATATGGAAATTAAGTTGACATCTTCAAATAATTTGCCTTGAAATACAATTTTATTTCACGATAAAACGATAACCATCTGTTAATCAAATTCTAGCAAGAATAATTTCCAACAAGATATTTTCTTAAAATGTAACAGATTCGTGGCTTATATACCAGTCAAAGGCGCCTGTAAAAATACAAGACAGGCCGAATACCAAGTATGGCCTCCCCTAGCGTATAGTAGCCACTGCCGTCGGCAGCAAAAGCAATTGCCTCGCCCTGCGGTTCGGGCTGGTAGGGTTGTTGCATTGCCGGGCGACGGAACATTTCTTGGATAGACTCCCCCGGTTCCCGTTTCCAATAAAATACGTGCAGTAGGTTCTTGACGAGCACTTCACTACCATCAAGGCTAATTGCTGCTGATGTGATGAAGACATGGGGCAATGTACCGATTTTATGTAACGTCAGTGTATCCGTAACCGATTCGGGTAATGGGGTTGCATATATCCCTACCTCCAACTCCCGCTTACTGATCACATAAAGCCGGCTGTCGAGTGCATCGAAAAAAAGTGACTCCGCGTCTCTTGGCCCATCTTCATAACGCATTACAAACGATTGGATCTGTTCACGCGGTAGCGTCTCCATGGCGGCTTGCGGTGTGGCGGCGATAGGCTCCTTTAGTACGTGTAAGTGCACATAAGGCCGCTCACTGCGGTTATCGCCGATATCGCCGATAAGGAGGTACGAATTGCCATCTCGTTCCATCATCGCAATATCTTCCCAGTCGTACGCTGGAACTCCCTCAAGCCGAAAGGTGGCGCGGAGCTGCGCCGAGTCATCAATCAAGAAAACCCGAGGGCCGTCACCACTGTCATTATGGGTCCAGAACCATCCCCTGTGTGCTACCGATGCCACGAGACCGGATGCCTCGTTGATTTCTGGATTATCGACATTGCCATGCGCTTGCGGCAAACCAAACACGGTGCCCCCTTCCTGCCCCAATCCGTATCCGGTGCACATTAGGAAAAAGCCTATCCCCAAGGCTATTTTTTTGCCTGTCAACACGGTACCAAAATACAAATTAATTCTGCGCAAAAACATTTTCTTATCTTTGTGCATACAACTGTCACACACAAATGGAGATACACCAATTTTATGACGATGGGTTAGCGCACGCATCGTATGCGATAAGAAATGGCGGTCAGGTAGCGTTGATCGATCCGGCGCGGAATCCCGAGCAATACCTTGATTTTGCTGCCCGTCACGATGCCAAGATCACAGCCGTGATTGAGACGCATCCCCACGCCGACTTTGTGAGCTCGCATTTGGAATTGCACCGTCTTACAGGGGCAACCGTATACACCAGTGCATTGACAGGTGCCGAATACCCCCATCATCCATTTGATGGAAACGACCGCATCCCGTTAGGTGATGTTTGGTTGGAGGCCATTAACACCCCCGGCCATTCGCCTGACAGCATTTGTGTTTTGCTTTCAGATGCACAAAACAGACCGCATGCGGTATTTACCGGCGACACGCTTTTTGTTGGCGACGTGGGTCGGCCCGATTTGCGGGAGAACGTCGGTAACATCACTGGAAAAGCCACGGAATTGGCCAGGCAATTATACCGTTCAACAAGGGAGAAGCTGATGCGTCTACCCGCGGATGTTATCGTCTATCCTGCCCACGGCCCGGGCTCATTATGCGGAAAGAACATGGGAGATTCCCGGCACAGCACCATCGGAAACGAAATCAGCACCAACTACGCACTGCAGCCCATGGATGAAGATGAATTTGTAGCACTCATCATCGAGCATCAGCCCTTCGTACCGCGCTATTTCGAATACGATGTGATGCTCAATAAGAATGGGGCGCCTGCCTTCCAGGCCAGCATCGACGCTATTCCCACGTTCAACGACTTGACGGCCCATAACGACGGTACACTCGTTGTGGATGGACGGCCACAAGCAGAGTTTCAGTCCGGCCATTTGCCGAGCGCCATCAATATACCCGACGGACTCCGATTCGAAACTTGGTTGGGAAGTATTGTCAATCCCGGTGAAGCTTTCTATCTCATCGCCGAAGGCAACCAGCAATTACAGGTCCTCGTAGAAAAAGTAGCAAAAATCGGTTACGAGCAGCAGCTATCCGGCATGGCGGTGACCACCGGCGGCCCCATACAGATGGTACTGTTCGACGAAATACATTTTATTAAAAATCAAACGGATTACACCATCATCGATATCCGTAATCGTGAAGAAAAGAACGCCAATCCCGTTTTCTCCAGTGCTATCCAGATACCACTTCCCCAATTGCGGGAGCGGGCATCGCATATTCCCGCAGAAAAGCCCATTGTAGTCCATTGTGCGGGAGGGTATCGATCAGCTATCGGAGCAAGTATCATTGCGGCCGCATTGCCCCATGCAACGGTTATCGATATGGGCGTGCGTATTCAGGATTTTAATCACGTAGGTTGATGTGGTCGGCCTTAACCATTTTATGTTTGTCGTGTGGCAGTGGTTTCCTGCAAGACTCGACCACGAATTCCGAATTTAAGGAGCGGTTGAGCAGCATTTATCGGCACAGTGTAAAGACCGTTGACGTCGATGAACTTACGGCGATGATGAAACAGGGCGCGGTCGTGCTCGATACGCGAGAACGGGACGAGTTTGACGTCAGCCACATCCGCCACGCAAAGCATGTTGGATACATTTGGTTCGATATGCGAGAGGTGTATGACATTTCGAAAAACGATACAATAGTCGTTTATTGCGCAATTGGTAATCGTAGCGAGCGGATTGGTGAAAAACTACAGAAAGCAGGCTATCGGCACGTTTTCAACTTATATGGCGGGATTTATGAATGGGTAAATCAACGCAAGCCCTTGTACAATGCTGACGATATACAAACCACCGAAGTGCATGTATACGACAAAAACTGGTCACATTGGCTAACCCGTGGTACGCAGGTCCATTAACGCAATTTTCACATGGGTGCTCTCAGTCCTATGGCCTATGCCACTGAAAAAGCTTTGGCGGCGAGGTACCGTTCGGCTTCTAGGGCCGCCATGCATCCCGTTCCTGCAGCCGTAACGGCTTGGCGATATACATGGTCCTGAACATCACCGCAGGCAAATACACCTTCGATATTTGTTCGCGTGCTGTCTGGTTGGGTAACCAGGTAGCCATTCGCGTCCATATCCAATTTCCCTTCGAATAATTCGGTGTTTGGCTTGTGGCCGATTGCCACGAAAAAGCCCGTTACGGAAACGTCTTTCTCCTCCAGTGTCTGATTGTTATATACCCGAATACCCGTCACGCTCTGGCCATCGCCTAAAATCTCTTTTGCTTCCGTGTGGTAATGAATTTCTATATTCGGCGTGTTCAGCACCCGGTGCTGCATGGCTTTCGATGCCCGGAATTCATCCCGGCGCACCAGCATGTGCACCTTATTAGCCAGTTTAGCCAAATAGGTAGCTTCCTCGGCAGCGGTATCGCCGGCACCTACGATGGCGACGTCCTGCCCTTTGAAAAAGAAGCCGTCGCACACGGCACAAGCTGATACACCAAACCCGTTGTATTTCTGCTCACTTTCGAGGCCCAGCCATTTCGCAGTGGCCCCGGTAGCGATAATCACCGTCTCTGCGGTGATGGTTTTTTCTCCGTCCACTACCACCTTGTGCGCATCACCCGAGAAATCCACTTCGGTGATATACCCGAAGCGTACATCTGTGCCAAAGCGTTCTGCCTGTTTCCGGAAATCCTCCATCATCTGCGGGCCGAGCACCCCATCGGTATAGCCAGGGAAATTCTCTACGTCTGTAGTTTGTGTGAGCTGACCCCCCGGCACAATACCCGTATACACTACCGGTTTTAAATCGGCGCGCGCGGCATAAATCGCTGCGGTATACCCCGCCGGGCCGGAACCGATAATCAAGCACTTTATATGTTCAGTTTCTTGTGACATCGTGATATGTAAATTGAATATGCAAAAGTACGGGTTTATCCCCATTAATCCATGGCGGTTTGTCAGTCACACGTAATGAATCCTACGGGGTTATTTTCCAAACTTTGCTTGCAGGTTTTTCAGCATATCGTCGGTAATGGGTCCGGGTTTCCGTTTCGGCCGCCTTTCGTGCTGGGGTTTACCGGTAATTCGGTTATCCGGTCGAGGCTGGCTGTTATCGCTCGGTACGTTCCTTGTCATCTGCGGTTTTTCTGGCACCTGCGCACGTTGTTCTTTCTGTTTCGCCCGGAAGCGCTTCCATACGTTTTCCAGGCATTGCTTGGTATACAACGGGAAATCGCCCTGCATCATCCAAGAGTAATAGCTGGGTTCGATGGCGAAAACCGCTTCAACCGGACGTCCTTTATGTTTACCGAAGTTGAAGACTTCTTCCCCCTGTTCGTTGAACACCAATCGGCCTGCGAAATCAACCGGACGGCTTAGGTTGGTAAAGCGATGGAGTGCTTCCACATCATTCACCACGGGAACCGACTTATTACCCGCCTTATCTTCCCACTCCGTTTCTTGGTAGCGGTCAAGTTGCGACCGCAGCACATCGTACGTTGCCCGTACGTCTGCCTCGGCGCTATGTGCATTATCCAGGCTCTTGTCGCAATAAAAGCGGTATGCCGCTTTCAGCGTACGTTGTTCCATTTGGTGGAAGATATTTTGCACATCGACGAAATAACGATCTGTCAACGAAAAATCCACCCCTGCGCGGAGAAATTCCTCCATCAGCACCGGAATATCGAACTTATTCGAGTTGTAGCCGGCCAGGTCGGCATCGCCGATGAATTCAGCTATTTCGGCAGCCACGTCTTTGAAGGCTGGCGCTCCGGCCACGTCCTTGTCGTATATGCCATGGATCAGGGACGACTCAAGTGGTATGGGCATTTCGGGGTTGATCTTGAGTGTCTTAACCGCCTCGCTGCCATCGGGTAGCGCTTTCAGGATGGAAATCTCAACAATCCGGTCGGCCGATATATTCACACCGGTGGTCTCCAAGTCAAAAAAGGCCAACGGCCGTTTTAATTTAAGGTTCATTTGGAACTAATTTACTGTGGGGTGTTTGGGGGATTATACTGCGTATTCGATGATTAACTAAAAAAAAGGATTCCCAACAGAATACCTACTACCATAATGATGTAAAGCAGCAGCTCATTTCCGGCAAAGCGCTTGTACTTCGTCCAAAAGCTATAATCTTCCCTTTCCGGCTGTTTAACTTCCATTGCGTGGCAAAGGTAACGATATTTTTTTCATACCTAGGGCTTATCTTTCCCCCATTCAGTCATCGACCGATGCGCCCACCATTTGCCTGAACTTCCAACCGGTTTGGTCGTTGGTAGGTCCCTGCGTCTGCTTCATCAAGATGCCGATTACACCTTCACTGGGGTCGGCGAAATACTGCGTATTGAAGTAACCACCCCATACGAACGTCCCTTCGCCACCTAGCCCGCCTTTGGCCACCCCGTTTTCTGTCAGCATCCCGAAAGCCAACCCATAGTCCTCCGCATCACCGCCAAACAAGTCGCCCGTTTGGTTTTTCATGATCGTCTGGATGGTCGTCCGGCTCAAAATACGTACGCCATTGAGCTCCCCGCTATTGAGGTACATTTGCAAAAAGGTAGCATAGTCTTTCGCCGTACTGCTCAGGCCCGCACCGCCCGCAAAAAATGTCCGCGCACCCTTGATGGGGTAATCAGGGTCATAAAACGTGTATGGATAGGTTTGCCATTGGCCATCCACCTTATATTGAACATCCACCAACCGGTCGGCCTTATCGCTAGGCAAGTAAAACCACGTATCATCCATTCCTAGCGGGTCGAAGAGCCGCTCGCGCAGAAAGCGGTCGAAAGACATACCCGACACGATCTCGACGAGGTATCCCAATACATCGAGGCCCAGACTGTATGTATATCGTTCGCCCGGATCGTGGTGCAGTGGCAATTTCGCCAACTTCTTGACGAAGTCACCGATGTACACTTCGTCGGTGACAAACAGCTCTGTGGCATCGGCCTTCTGGTAAATCATTTTCATCCGCTCGTCGCCATCAATCATGCTGTACCCCAGTCCGGAGGTGTGTGTAAGCAGGTGCCTGATGGTAATCTCCTTGTTTGCCGGCCGCGTAGTATAGCTGGTATCGCCATAACGGAACGACTGCAGCACCTGCGGGTTCTTAAACTCGGGGATGTATTTCGAGATCGGGTCGTCCAGCTGGAATTTCCCTTCTTCCCAAAGCATCATTACCGCGGTGGCGGTTATCGCCTTCGTCTGCGAGGCAATGCGGAAAATATCGTCGGGTTGCTGCTTGCGGCCGGCCTCCGTATCGGCGCTGCCGAACGCCTTATGGTACACGATCTTGCCGTTGCGTGCCACCAGTGCCACCACACCCGGAATCTGTCCATCGGCAACCGATTGCTGCAGCATGGCGTCGATCCGTGCCAACCGTTCCGATGACATGCCCATGGCACTTGGCGCTGCCGTTGTCAGTGGCGGTGTTTTCTGGGTGGAGGGGGTTTGGGCATGGAGCGACAGTGCTATGGCCACACAAAACAAGGTGAATAGACGTTTCATATCACGTATAATTTCAGAGTTCTTTGATCAATAGGTCTTTCCACCGCACTTTGATGCCACCGCCGTCATGTATCTGTAGGGCTATGAATCCTTTCGCTGCACCGATTTTCTCATCCGAGAGCTGCACCATCTTCTTCCCATTCAGCCATGTGGTAATTTTGTCGCCCACTGCACGTATCTTCATGGTATTCCACTCATCCGGTTTCAATATCTTTTCCTTTTCCGGTTCGGGTTTTATCAGCCAGCCACGGCCGTATGATTCATAAATCCCACCCGTATGGTTGCCCAGCGGCGCCACCTCCACTTGCCAGCCCTCGATTTTCACACCCTCGATGTCCGAGCGGATAAACACCCCGCTGTTACCATTGGCTTCCAATTTAAAGCTCACCTGCAGTTCAAAATCTTTATAGGTCGTTTTTGTCGACAAATAGCCGTATTGTTTGTCAGGCCCACTTTCGCACACCAGTTCCCCATTTTCGACGTACCATTTCTCGGTGCCGTGAATGGTCCACCCCGTTAGGTCTTTCCCGTTGAATAGCGACTTAAATTGCGCAAATGATGCCGTAGCGAAAAGCATCAG
Organism: uncultured Parapedobacter sp.; assembly: GCA_964613725.1. GTDB lineage: Bacteria > Bacteroidota > Bacteroidia > Sphingobacteriales > Sphingobacteriaceae > Parapedobacter. Next base: position 35,360 of record CAZTJY010000004.1, read on the forward strand.
TAATGCGGCTAAGTGGTATTTTCTACACATGGTAAATCATTTAAGGTTATATACTAGCGCTAAAGATAGTCAGCATTACCCAATTCGGCACACTTGGCCTTGATTTTTTTTGATTACTAGTAAGCCATGTGTTCGCACGCTAGGCCCGCCCCGGCCAGCAGCTGCTCAATTGCCTCGGGTTGGAGATCCAGCGCCACAATGCGTAAAACCCGATCGCAATCTTCCAAATCAAAGCTCCATTGCTTGATGGTTTTAACCGACCTGAATAAAGCCGCCACTTGCCTTACATGTGTTTCCGTATGTACACCGGTCTTGAATATAAATATTTCGGTCATCATTCTTCATTTTTCTGATTGGGTTCCATCTCATCGGTCTTCTCTTCCGGCACGTCGGCCGCTTGGTCTTCGATCACTTCATCTTCCCAGCAATGAGATCTTGAACGCATGTAGGCCCGCATACGTGCCTTGTCCTCCTCGCCCATCCGGGCAAATTTCCGCTGCATTGCTTTTCTTCGCCACGGCGGCCCGCCCTTTCCCGGACCGCCGCCGAAACCAAACAGGATTTTACATAAGAAGAACAGCATGATGGCCTGCCAAAAGGTGATGGTGCTGATACCGAACAGCATCGGTAGCGTATGGTTCCACAAGATCATCACCAGCAAACCCACCAAAAAAACGAAAGCCAAGGCCATAATCGGAAAGAGGACGAAGCGCATTTTGCTTCTAAACAAGGTTTTCATAGCTATTTTCAATTAATTATTTATCTGTTAATTCATCATAAAAAACCTTCAGCCGCCTTCTCAGGTGCCGGACGGCATAATGCTTGCGCGAGACTAACTTACCCACCGGCTCTCCCGTCAGTGCTGCGATCTCTGCGAAGGGAATCTGTTCCAACTCGTGCCATACGAACACATCGCGCTGCGCTGCCGGCAATTCTTCCAACGCCCGGCACAACTGTTCCCACACCTCACGTTCCTGGAACTTGGCCTCTGGATTGCCATCCACCGCCACGGGCGTCATTCCAAGATCGGTATCGGCTGCATCTTTGGGAGCACCATCCACCCAGAACGACTCCCTTTTCTTCCGTCGCTTGTCCACGATCCGGTTTCTAGCCACACGGTATAACCAGCCGCCCACCTGCTCTACCGGATGGGAATTGATCACCGCACTCAACCGATACCAAACATCCTGCAGGATATCTTCGGCATCGGCGTCGCTGCTTACCCGTCGCCGGATAAAACCCAGCAGCCCATTGCCATAGGCCGCTATGGCCGCCATAATCCGGCGCTGCTTTTCATCGGTCATTTTCCCATGCGATTAGTCGTTCCATCTGCCTACTGATCATATAGACGAACGAGGGCGAGAAACATTTCAAAAAAAAATCATTTTGTGATAATTTATTATCTTTGGATATGGTCATCTACATATCAAAGGAACATGGGTAACGAGCAAACGGCGTCTTGCTGCGAAACAAGCCGTTCGCACAGCGACGACCACAGCCATGGCACTGGCCGGTCTAGCGCCAAGCTTTTCCTGCCCGCCATCATCAGCCTTTTCCTGCTGCTGTTGGGACTCGCCTTTGATAACGCCTGGTTACCGCGGCCGCCATTTTTCGAGGGCTGGTTGCGCTTCGCATGGTACGGCGCGGCCTACCTCCCGGTAGGTGGACCGGTTATCCGTGAAATGTTCCAAGCCATCGCCAAAACGGAGCTTTTTTCGGAGTTCACCCTGATGACCATCGCCACACTGGGGGCCTTTTTTATCGGTGAGTACCCCGAAGGGGTGGCCGTGATGCTTTTCTATACGGTGGGCGAAAACCTTCAGGGACTGGCTGTGCGCCGCGCCAAGGGCAATATCAAGGCATTACTGGACCAGCGGCCCGATGAGGTCACCGTCCAAGATGGCGATGGCCTGCGCACCATCAGGGCGGAGCAGGCCACCATCGGCCAGACCGTGCAGCTTAAACCCGGTGAAAAGCTCGCGCTGGACGGCGAGTTGATTTCGGACCGTGCCTCGTTCAATACCGCGGCGCTGACCGGCGAGAGTAAACCGGATACCAAGGTGAAGGGCGAAGCGGTGTTGGCCGGCATGATCAACCTGCATACCGCAGCAACGGTACGGATCACGACGGCCTATATGGATAGCAAGCTGAGCCGCATCATCTCCATGGTGCAGGATGCCACGGCCTTGAAAGCCCCCACGGAACTGTTCATACGGAAATTCGCTAAAATATATACCCCCATTGTCGTACTGCTAGCCGCGCTGATTACGCTGGCCCCCGCCCTGCTGGTCGCCGATTACGTTTTTGACGAGTGGCTGTACCGTGCACTGGTGTTTCTGGTCATTTCTTGCCCTTGTGCGTTGGTCATCTCCATCCCCCTTGGCTATTTCGGCGGTATCGGTGCCGCCAGCCGGCACGGCATCTTGGTGAAAGGAAGCAACTTCCTCGATACATTGGCGCATAGCCAGCACGTCGTCATGGACAAGACCGGGACACTCACCAAGGGCGTTTTCCGGGTCCAGAAAGCCGTAATCATGGATTCGTTCGACCGTTCTACCATCCTCCGCTGGGCCAACACCCTGGAAAGCCATAGCACGCATCCCGTGGCCACAGCTATCCACGAATACGTCGGTGCAATAGATCGGTCAGCACCATTGGAAGAGGTAGAAGAAATCGCCGGGCTCGGCATGGTGGCCCTGGCCGAGGAAAAGCAGTTGCTGGTGGGCAGCTTCAAGCTGCTCGACCGGTTCAGGATACCGTATGACGTCGATACGGAAACCCTTACGGATACAGTGGTGGCGGTGGGCTACGACGGTCGCTTCGCCGGCTACCTGATCATCGCCGATGAAATAAAGGCCGATGCCGGGGAAACCATCGACCAATTGAAAGCACTCGGCATTACCCCTACAATGCTCAGTGGCGACCGGTCGGCCGTTGTGCAGTCCGTGGCCGCCGCGCTCGGCATTTCCGAAGCGTATGGCGACCTACTTCCCGCCGACAAGGCCAACAAGATAAAGGAAATGAAAGCCGCGAACCGCCGCATCGCTTTCGTGGGCGATGGGGTGAACGATGCCCCGATAGTTGCCCTGAGCGACGTGGGGATTGCCATGGGCGGGCTGGGCAGCGATGCCACCATCGAGACCGCCGACGTGGTGATCCAGGATGACCGTCCCGGAAAAATCCCGGTGGCCATCCGCATCGGCCGGGCAACGCGCCACATCGTTTGGCAGAACATCACCATGGCCTTCGCAGTAAAGGCCTTGGTGCTTATTCTTGGGGCGGGCGGGCTCGCTGGCATGTGGGAAGCTGTTTTTGCCGACGTGGGCGTTGCTTTATTGGCCATCGACAATGCGATCCGTATCCAGCGGATGCGGTTCTAGCTTATTTTTTATAAATTTATTGCTTACCAAAACACGATTATGAAGCATCCTATTGACAGAAAACAATTTCTCCAGGCAATGTCGTTGCTGGCCGGTTCGTCTTTATTGCCCGCTTCCGCGTGGGCGGCTATTCGCAGCAACTCTGCTAGCAAAATGAAACTCGGGCTCGTTACTTACCTGTGGGGCAAGGATTGGGATGTGCCCACGCTCATCGCCAATTGTACGGCCACCGGCTTGACCGGTGTGGAGCTCCGGGTGGACCATGCACACGGCGTGTCGCCCGAAATAGGCAAAAGCGAGCGGCGAGCGGTGAGGGACCGGTTCGCCGACAGTGCCGTGGAATGCGTGGGTATGGGTACCAACGAGCAGTACGATTTCCCGGACCCGCAGCGGCTCCAAACGTCCATTGCGCGCACCAAGGAATTCATCCAACTGAGTGCCGATATCGGCGGCAGCGGTGTAAAAGTTAAACCCAACGCTTTCCACGAAGGTGTGCCCCATGAAAAAACCATGGCACAGATTGGCGCATCTCTGAATGAGCTGGCGGCCTATGCCGCCGATCTAGGGCAGCAGCTCCGTCTGGAAGTGCATGGCAACGAAACCCAGAACCTGCCCAATATCAAGACCATCATGGACCATGCGGACCATCCCAATGCCTCCATATGCTGGAACTGCAACCCACAGGATCTCGACGGGCAAGGCTTCCAATACAACTTCGATCTGGTGAAAGACCGCTTTGGAGATACCGTACATGTGCGTGAACTCGACCGGACGGACTACCCTTACCCGGCCTTGCTGGAGAATCTCACGCGCATGGCATACGATGGCTGGATACTGTTGGAGTGCCATACCGACCCCGCCGATAAAGTAAAGTCCATGCGCGAGCAACGTGCGGTATTCGATCGGATGACATCCGCGTAAGCGCAGCGGGGCTATTCGCTCCCCACTGCCATATTGTTACTTTTCGCCAATAATGTCGCACTCTCCGCCAGCCTGATAAACTCCGCCCGGTAGCCTTCGTCGTCGTCTCCTTTCGCCCTCTTGGCCCGGACAATCAGTTGATCGTAGCTTGCCTGTTGCTTGTAATCCGAGTTACGCAGCAGCATGCCCAATTCGGCCACAGCGCTGGCAAACCGGAAGTCGTCAGAAGCACCGGCCAACGCCAGCGGCCGGTCGGCCACGACCACCTGTTGCAACCGGCTTTCCTCACCTTCGGGGTCTTTATAGAGAAATTTTACGGTGGCCATTTCTTTGCTATTACCGACGGTCGGACGTTCTTTCACCCGCTGGTATTTCAGTGGATCCACATCACCCGGGTAGTTGCTCTTCACCCCTACGGGTACGATTTCGTAGAGCGCGGTTACCGTATGGCCCACACCCATATCGCCCCCCAACTTTTCATCGTTGTTGAAGTCTTCCTTCTCCAGCAGCCGGTTTTCATACCCCAACAACCTGAATGCTTGCACCTTGGCTGGATTGAACTCTACTTGCACTTTCACATCTTTGGCAACGGTAAACAACGTGCCGCCAAACTCGGTAATCATCGCCTTGCGGGCTTCGGTGATGTTGTCAATGTAAGCATAATTGCCGTGCCCTTTATTGGCCAGTAGCTCCATCTTGCTATCCTTCAGGTTACCCATACCGAAACCCAACACAGAGAGGTTTACCCCGCTTTCGCGCTCCCGGGCAATGAGCTGTTCCATATCGCCGTCGCTGGACGCGCCCACATTGAAATCACCGTCTGAAGCCAGGATGATACGGTTGTTGCCTCCTTTGATGAAGTGCTGCCGTGCGGTACGGTAGGCCAGCTGTAGGCCGGCACCGCCGGCAGTGGAGCCGCCTGCGCTCAGTGCGTCGATTGCATCTTTTATTTTGGTCTTCTGGTCGCCAGGTGTGCTTTCGAGCGCCACCCCTGCCGATCCGGCATAGGTCACGATGGTCACGTGGTCTTTATCTCGCAATTGATCGACCAGCATTTTCATAGATGCCTGGGCCAATGGCAGCCGGTTTGCTCCCATCATCGACCCCGACACGTCAATCAGGAATACAAGGTTGGATGCGGGCAGTTTATCGGTAGACACCGATTTCGCTTTGAGCCCGATGCGTAACAAATGGTGTTTGGGGTTCCACGGTGCAGTTGCCAATTCGGTATGGATGGCCACCGGTTCACCGTTTGATGGCCCTTCCAGGTCATAATGGAAAAAATTGACCATTTCTTCAATCCGCACAGCATCGATGGGCGGAAGTTGCCCATTATTGATAAAACGACGGAAATTGCTGTACGACGCGGCATCCACATCAATGGCGAACGTGGAAAGCGCTTCATCTAACGGACTGTGGAACTTGTTTTCGGTTATCCCTGCGTACGACTCTGTGTTGGTCGGTCGCGGCATAAACACCTGTGGAGCATACATCATCCGCGACACGCCATTGGCCCCGACGGCTGCTAAACTCCCTACCAGCTCCGCTGTCACCTGCTTACCATGTCCCACCACTACCACCTCATCAAGCCGCTGTTTTTCAGGGACGAGATGCACGTCTATTACGCCGTCTTTACCTACTTTTACCCGCTGGTTTTCATATCCGATGAATTGGAACAGCAGGCACTTATCTTTTTCGACGCGGACGGAATAGCCCCCGCTCTCATCGGATCGGGTAGCCACCTGCGTACCTTCGAGCAAAACGGTAACGCCGGCCAATGCGACGCCCGTTTGTTGGTCATAAACCGTTCCGCTGATGGTGAGCGGTGTTTCCGTACGGTATCCCACCAGGGATAGCGACAGGATGGTTGCAATTAATATCGAGTTCATTCGTAAATAATTTAATTTTTAATTACCTCATGGAACCTGCATTTTCATCGTCTCCGGGATGAGACGCTGACATGGCAGGTTTCATAGCTTTTGAATTTTGCCGAAGGATGCGGGGGCATTCGAATTTCCATAAACCAGAAAAAAAAATTACTTTCACCCACCGATGAGCGGGTTTGGCACACCGAAAAAAGATATAGACGACGAAGTCCTCCTACGACGCTATCGCGATACCGGCGATATGACCGTGCTTGGTAAGCTCTATGAGGCCTATGCCGAAATGGTGTACTACGTGTGTATGCGTTACCTTAAGGACAGCGAGCGTAGTAAAGACGCCGTGATGCAGATTTTCGAGGAACTCATCCATAAGGTCAACAAACAGGAAATCCAACGCTTTGGAAACTGGCTATATGTGCTGAGCCGCAACCATTGCCTCATGCAGTTACGTGCTGAGAAGAACCGGCATCACGTTTCCATCGACGAATTTGTGGAATTTACGCTCGCCGTGCATCCGGAGGGCGAGGCCGAGGAAAAGGAACGGCAGCTCACAGCACTCGAACAGTGCATGGAGCGGCTGCCCGAAAAACAAAAACGCAGTGTTGATTTGTTTTTCCTCAATGAGAAGTGTTATAAAGAGATTGCTGACTCGACCGGGTATAGCCTGAAAGAAGTGAAGAGCTATATCCAGAATGGCAAACGGAATTTAAAATTGTGCATGGAGGCCAACCATGGAAAAGGGTAACGTGGATATGGAATTGATCAGACGGTACGTCCATGGGGAGCTCCCCCCCCGCGAAATGTACGCCTTGGAGCGGCGGGCGCAAGCCGACCCCTTGCTGATGGATATCATCCTCGGAATGGAACAGGAGATGCCTGAAGTGCACGATGACAACCTCGCCGACATCCGCAAACGCATCGCCGAGCGTATGGGCCAACGGCGGGCAACGACGCGACGCCTCGCGACGGCCCAGCGGTGGGCCATCGCCGCATCTATACTGGCCGTTTTATCAGTGGGCACCTGGTGGTTCGCCCGAGTGGGCCATGTAGAAAAGCAGCGTGAAACCACGGTGGCCGCCATATCCGCGGAAGCTCCAGAAGAAACGCCGGAATCAGGGCCATCACCGCTGCCGATAGCGCCCACCATGGATAGTGAAGATGACGACGCACCGCAGCGCGCGCTCAAAGCACCTGCGGCGGCAGTGGCGAAGAAAGAAAAAGAGGTAAGCAAAGAAGAGCGGTTGGCTGTGGTTACACCCAAGGCCGATACCGGCTTGCTGGATCAGGTAGTTGTGGTCGGCTACGGCGCACAACCGCAATCGAACCAAACCGGGGCAGTTGCTCGTGTCGCGGAAGCAGAAATCGACACCACCGTCAGTACTGGTGAGCCGCTGCTTGCAGCCCGTGCCGATGGTATCCGCGTTCACAGCATAAGTGCCCGCCAGCAAGCTGCGAGACCGAGCGTAGCGGAGCAGGAAATCGCTGAAAACCCGCATGAACCGAAGCCCAAAACAGGGTGGCCCGCCTATCGGCAATATCTGCAAGAAGCCGTCAAACCAGCGCCGGGCCAAGGTGCTGTAGCCCTCACATTCAGGGTGGATGATGAAGGGCGCCCCACCGGCATTGCGGTGGTCGAGACCACCAACGAGCAGCTCAACAAATTTGCGATTTTAGTTGTTCGTGACGGGCCGCTTTGGCTGCCCGGCGCAAATGGCGACCTGAAGGTAACACTACGGATAACCTTTTGAGCGGGCCTTCCAACCTATGGCCTTCTATCGAGCGCAAGTAGAAATACCGTCGCTACAATAAGCAGCGCGCCGACCCAGTCAATCACTTGAAAAGGGATATCGAGCCACAATACCTTTTCCATCTTTTTGAAGAATACCGAAAAGAAGAAGCAACGAACCCGCACCGAGCATCCGTACGGTCATTAACCACTCCACGCTCATGGCGCGTTGGTGGAACAGGAACTGGCCGGACGTACCGGAGACACTCCATAAGGTTGCGGCGAATAGCCCCATGGCCACTCCTTTCGCATATGTATTCATCACCGCAAAAGTAGGCCGAAAATCCCATATTACAACCCTACCGACTTGACCGCATTGCTTTAATTTTCTTGACATTGGAGTCGGTCGACAACCTTTCATAGGCCGCCGTTTCCATGCCGTAAAGTGCCACTTTCCCTTCGCTATTGCTGTGGATACCGAAACCATAGGTTTTGGTGAGCGGCGATGCACGGAGGCAGGCTTGTCCTTTTGAAAAAAACTGCGTCCTGGCCTGCTCGTATTCCGCTTCCATTACATCGTTCCTATCGGCATATACCCGGAACAAAACGTCATCAGAAGAGTATTCGTACGGATGGTTTGCTATAATGTCGTATTGCATCTCGGCAACCGTTCTCGTGGCCTTGCTTGGCGGTTTTGTTCCCGCCGTTGCTTTGGTATCTTCGGCAACTTCGATAAAGGTGTCGAAATAATTGGTGGTATGTGTTTTCATGCCGGCTAAATGGGTTGTCCAAAGGTTAGTAAATTGGTATCCGGGTCGAGCAGCGAAAACTCCCGCTGTCCCCATGGTTTTGCCTCCAACGGACCATGGGGGTGTATCAACCCCATGGCTACGTACGATTTGTACAAGCCATCTATATTATCAGTTCGGATATACACCTGGCCATAATTCTTCGTGGGATCGAGGTCTTTAAATTCAAAGAAATGTAACTCGATATCATCTTTTTCAACCATCAGGTAGCCTTCGAAGTCAGTACTTCCAACCGCATGGAAACCCAACTTGTTGATGTAGAAATCTTTTGTCGCGGCTTTATCCCGCATGGGTAGTTTCGGATTTATCGCTTTCAGCATCGTTTTAAACTCCTTTCCTTTGTCGGTATCATCTACCTGTTTTATTTCAACCGCTCCAAAGTCCCTTTCCGCTTCACCAGGTTCTTGTAGTCCCATTGGATGTTCGCGGCTTTATTGAGCCAACGTTTTACGTCATCGGCATCGATTTCTTCAACAGCCCCATAAAGCATGGACGCATCCTTAAATTTACCGGTGCCCGGTTTCAGCCCTTCCTCATCGAAACCCATGCCGCTCCAAAACATCAGGCGGATACCTGCTTTTAGTTTGACATATCCTACGATGGGGTTGCCTTCGAGGAACCAAACGGGGTGTGCATGCCAGATTTTACTTTCCGCACCGGCCAGGTTTTCATCGATCAGCGCAGCCAAGATGTTGCAAATCTTGCTTTCTCCGTCCGTTTGCGACTGGTTATATTTCAGAATATCATTGTTCATTGTACGTATTACACCTATCATTAGTTATGAACAAAAGTAATATACTTATACCAAAATCCCATCTTGGCGTCATTTTTCAATGTCAATATTGTACTTACGGAGCAGCCCTGCTATACCTGACACGGAAAACCGCGCCTTTTTAATCCGATTGTTTTCCGGATCGATGGTGTAGTTGTACGAAGTCCGGAAGTCTGCTTTTTCGAGTATGGTACGATCAAAAACGGCATTCATCAAGTTGCAATTATGAAACGTGGCATTGGTCAGGTCCGCCTCTGCGAAGTCAGTTTCCTGCAATTGTGAGTCGTTGAAAATGGTCTTTTTGATTTTCGTTTTATAAAAAGATGAATGGGTCAGTTGGCAACCTTCAAAGGAAAACGAAAGACCGAATGGGTTACAGCTATCAAACCGGAGTCCCAGCATTTTGCAGTCTTTGAACTGAACATCACGGAATGCTGTTCCGTTGAGTTTTGCCAAACTGAAGTTGCAGCCGTTGAAGATGCACTCCGTGAATTTAAACGCCGACAAGTCGTGCTGTGCAAAGTAGCAACCATTGAAAATGCAATCGTCATACTCACCGTTTGTGAGTGCGGCGTTGCGGTCAAACGTCCGGTCTAGTATATATGTTTCTTGCATCTAGCTGTTCCGTTGGAATTCTATTTTATCCCTCCAAAAGCCGCGAAACACATTCGCGACGTTGCTTTTTTCAGGCCCATTAACCGTTGTCCTTCTTTCGTGCAACAAGGGAATAAACCATCGGAATTTTGTTATCCAAATGGGCTATTCTATATTTTTTGGGTTCGTATTCAATCGCTTTGTTAAAGCAATTGTAAGGCGAATAATCGAGCTCGTTAAACGAAGTGATTTCGAGTCCCTTACTCATTAGACTATTCATCACTTCGCTCAAACTATGGTTCCATGACACATTTTCGAGCATTATATCGGCAGTTTTGTCTGCATAGGTTCCACTTTCTGACTCGATGATAGCTCCTGAGTTGAAATAGCTATACCCTATTTTTTCGAAGTTATCGTCAAACATCCAAACAACGGGATGAAACTCCACGAATACAAACCGACCGCCTGGTTTTAGGTATGTTGAAACGATACTCGCCCACTTTTCCAAATCGGGCAACCAACCGATGGTTCCGTAGGTCGTATAAACCATATCAAATTGCCCGGTTAGATGATTTGGCAAATCGTAGATATCACAGCAAATGAAATTTGCCGTCGAGTTTGTATCAGCTGCAAGCTGTTTGGCACTTTCGATGGCCTTGTCTGACAAATCTACGCCAGTAACTTCTGCCCCAAGCCTGTTTAACGAAATCGTATCCTGCCCAAAATGGCATTGCAAGTGTAAGATCGTCTTTCCGCTGACATCGCCAAGCAACACCAGTTCAATATCGTTTAACGATGTTTTACCGTTTATAAAACCCGCCACATCATAAAATTCCGATTTGAGGTGTGCATCGGTCCTGTTGTTCCAGGATTGGCGATTTATTGCGATATAGTTCGATTCTGCATCCATTTTTTGATAGTTTCAATCACATACAATGATACCAATTATATTTTATTTTTAGATAGGACGACACCTACTTCCACAATGGTTTCCGTGATGTCATCCACTTTTCTGTAACCTTTTCGTTCTTCGTCTACCCTAATTGTAATGGAAGACATAAACAACGAAAATCATGGAATCAACAAATGCACAGCAAGCGTTAAAACAAACATTCAACCTGTTGAAGTACACCTTCATCATTGTACCTATTGTTGCGGGCGCCGACAAGTTCACCAACCTGCTTACCCAATGGGATCAGTACCTTAACCCGGCGTTGGCCAGCCTCCTGCCCTTCTCCGCTTCGGCGTTCATGATGGTGGTGGGGGTTATCGAAATCGTGGCCGGCGTCATTGTGCTGAAAAAACCCGACATTGGCGGATACATTGTTGCGGCATGGCTTGTCCTGATTGCACTCACGCTATTAGCCGGTTTCAATTACGTAGATGTGGCGGTGCGTGACCTGGTGATGGCTATCGCGGCCCTGTCAATGGCGAGAATAGCTAAATTCATGGCATAAACATGATGCAGTCGGAAAAGTTCACCGAAAAGGAAATTATTAAAGGAATCCTTGCTGGAAAGAAGGCACTCTATGAAATCATCGTGCGGCGCTTCAATCCCTCCCTGTACAAAATAGGCAGGTCGTATAATTACAATCACCAGGACACGCAAGATCTGATGCAGGAAACATTTATCGACGCATACAAAAGCCTGCCACAGTTTGAGGGCCGCTCCGATTTTAAAACGTGGATTATCCGTATTATGATGAACAACTGCTATCGGAAAAAGGGAAAGTCGAGCTTCAAAAACGAAATTATGCAAGACATAAACGACCAATCTACACCGATGTTGGCCAAGGGTCAGAACGATACCGATAAAATCGTGCAGCGCCATGAACTGGGGCGTGTAATAGAAAACGCACTCGGAAGGATTCCCTTCGACTATCGTATGGTATTTTCATTGCGAGAAATCAACGGGCTGAACGTAGCGGAAACCGCGGAAACACTTCACATCAGTAATACCAACGTAAAGGTTCGCCTAAACAGGGCTAAAGCCATGCTGCGCAGCGAGATAAAAAAAGACTATGCGCCCAGCGAGCTTTTCGAATTTAATTTAATCTATTGCAATTCGATGGTGGAAAATGTCATGAAGAAAATAAGAGACCTCTGATGATCCAACGTGTCTTATCCGTTAAATTCCGGCGGATATTCCACCATTCCGTTTACATCGCTCAAGGCGCCTTCAACCAGCTCAATGGCCATGCAATTTTCGGCAGGAACATCAAATGGCAATTTGATACCAAATTTATCGGCCGGCTCATAGCCAAATCGGGGATAATATTTTTCATGCCCCAACAAAACCACCGATTCGAAGCCCAACGCTTTTGCCTTTTCATGGGCGGATTTAATTAGCAACTCGCCAAGGCCTTTCCCCTGGTGTGCTGGTAAAACAGCCACCGGGGCCAAAGCCAATGAGGTTGTGTTTCCTTGTTCATTGACAATCCGGATCTTTGTGAGCAGAATATATCCCACCACCTTACCGTCCAATTCGGCTACCAGCGCTAATTCGGGCACAAATGCAGCCGATTTCCGCAGGCGTTCTACCAGGAAATGCTCTTGATGGTCGGTATAAATTTCGTTTTCAAAAGCTTTTTCAATTACGTGGAAAACAGCTGCGTGATCGCTCGTTGTTTCTTGCCTAATACGCATGTATCCCAATAACAATCTGCTGCCGTGCTCAGTTTTTTTTTACTGGCCCTTCTGTCCAATGAGTTTAAGGCGTGAGGGCTAACAAACAACCAACTGAATGAAAGTTCATGTTACAATCGCTTCTTAAAGGGCGAGAATGGTATCCATCTGTTTCGACACCTTCTGCAGGTAGTCGCGATCACCATCGCCTAGCTCAACGGTGAGCCAGCCGCCCTGGTAATCGATATCCCTGAGTGCCTGCATCACCACTGGCCAATTGTTGTCGCCCGCGAGCAGGTCTACCTTAAAGCCAGCCCACAGCCCTTCGTCGTTCATCTTCCCTCTGCTGAATTCCTTCGCGTGTAGCTTTACGATGCGCCTGTTGAGCTCGGCGATCCAATGCTCGGGCCAGCCGTACCGCAAGATGTTGCCGATATCGAAATACCAGCCCACCAACGGGTGGTTGATTTCGTCAACAAAGCGACGGGCCTCTACCGGGCTCAGTATGAAGTTGCTCCATACGTTCTCCAAGCCGATTTTCATGCTGGCTTTTTCCGCATAAGGAATCAGCTTCCGTATTGAATCCAACGCGTTCCGATACGCCACACCATAAGGAACCTTTTCGTTTACCACGCCCGGCACCACCAGCACCGTGTCGCCGCCCAACACCTTCACTTCCTCCAGCGACTTCGCCACCGAGTCGATGGTATACTGCCGCACTTCCGGATCGGGGTCGGACAACGGCTTGCTCCAATGGTCTTTGTTAACCAAGCTGGGTATCTCGATGCCCGATTTCTCCTTCGCCGCAAGCAATTCGTCCAGGCTGAAATCGACGGGACTGTTGAACTCGACTCCATCGAAACCGAGGTCCATCACCAGCTTGCACTTGTCGACCAGCGAAAGTTCCTCCTTGATCATGTAAAAGCTGATACCCTTTTTAAGTTTCAACGTGTTGCCGGTAGATTTGGCATTGAGTGGGCTGCTGCGGGCAAGTGCGGGGGCCGCCACGGCCCCACCCGCCAAAAGCGATGCTGATTTAATAAAGTTCTTTCTAGTCATATCAAAAAGTCGTTTTTTCGCCGGGAATGGCAATGGGAAGATTATATTTCATGTCCCACGAGACGTTGCCGGGGAACAGCACCTCATTGGAAGCCAATGCGGCGTCAAGCGAAACGGCTTGGCCGGTGTAGCCTGCCATCCGGCCGGCCAGGGCAACAAGGTTTGATTTTACCATCCAGTCGCCGTCGTTCATCGGTTTGTTCGCCCGGATCGACGCAAACAGCTCGTCGTGCTCCTGCTGATACATGCTCCTAGAGCTACTCTCCTTGTATGCATTTTCATCGGTAAACTTCGTCGTGTCGTCATATTTCCATGGGTTCTTGCCCGTGATGTCGTGCCCGCCGGTACGGCAGTCTACAATACACCGGCCCTCGTCGCCCACCAGTTCCACGGCGTATGCCGGGGCAGTACCTTCCTGCTGCCGACAAGAGAAATAGGCCTTCGTGCCATCGTCGTACTGGTATACCATGGCAAAATGGTCGTACACATTGCCGAACTTGGGGTCCACACGCTTCTGGCGGCCGCCACTGCCCGTTACGCTCACCGGCAACTTGTCGCCAAGAGCCCATTGCATCATATCCAGGCTATGGATGGCCTGTTCGATGATATGGTCGCCCGAAAGCCAATTGTAATACAGCCAGTTCCGGAGTTGGTATTCGAAATCTGTCCACTGGGGCTGCCGCTCCTTGTACCACAGCTCACCGGTGTTGTAGCTGCTTTCGGCACTAACTATCCGGCCGATCTGGCCCTCGCGCACGCGGCTGAAAGTCTCCCGCTTGGGAAGGTGGTATCGCCAGCAGAAGCCGGATACGAGCGAAAGGTTCTTGGCCTTCGCCTGGTTCGCTGCCGCAATCACGCGCCGTAGCCCCGGGCTGTCCACCGCAAACGGCTTTTCACAGAAGATATGCTTGCCGGCATTCACTGCAGCCTCCAAGTGGTCCGCACGGAAAGCAGGTGGCGCAGCCAGCAGTACCACATCGACATCCAGTTCCACGAGTTGCTGGTACGCATCCAGCCCAACCAGTTGACGCCGCTTCGGAACCTTAACCTTGTTGCCAAACTGCTCTTTCAACGCGGTGAGCGACTGTTCGAGTTGGTCATCGAACGCGTCGGCCATGGCATAAAGGATTACGTTGGGATCGGCGTGTAGTGCCTCCATAGCCGCGGCGGTGCCCCGACCACCACAACCGATGAGTCCAACCTTTAATGTGTTTGAGTTCAATGACCAGATGGAATTGGATCCAAGCGCGTAATCCGCGGCAACCGCGCCGGCGATGGTGGTCAATCCTGCTGTTTTTAAAAACCGTCTTCTCGAATAATTCATATCAATAATTAACTAGATAATAGATTTCTGATTAGTATCTTAACCATTGGCACCATCACAAATATTGAAAAAATAAAACTGGACAGCAAGGACAAAACGGCATATACCTGTTTCCTGGCTTAATCAATCGGTTGTTCTATTTTTATAGCACTACTTACACTGGCACGTACTTGCGGTTGATGTGCTGCCAGACGTATGCCATGAATCCCAATGCCACGAGCGCACCAGCAACGCCCTGCAAGAGCAAGGTATAATGAATACCCCATGCCGTGGCCATAGCCCCCACTAGCAGGCTCCCCAACGGAAATATTCCTTGGAAGGCCATGATGTAATAACTGATGGCCCGCGCCCGGTAGGCCGGCATGGCGTGGGTTTGGATGTAGGTATTGATACTCGAATTCTGTACCATCATCCCCATCGACGCCAATAACGTACTAACAAGCGCGAGCGGCAGCCAAGAGGCGAAAGAAAGGGCAAGGATACCCATTGCCAACAAACCAGCAGCTTTCATTACGCGGAATCGAAGGTTTGTACCCATCCGCGTTTTGGCCATGTAAATGGCACCCGCCATAGCACCCAACCCAGCAGCGCTCTCAAACCAGCTGAAGGTGGTGGCATCGCCATTGAACATTTCGCGGGCAATGACGGGAAGCAACGTGGTGTACGGGATGACCAGCAGGCTGGATAACGTGAGCAGGATGATCAACGACGACAGGTGCGGCGAATGGCGCAGGTAACTGAAGCCTTCCTTGAGGCCTTGCCAGGTACTTTCCTTTTGCGCAAGGGCCTGTTGCGGCTTCAGTCGCATGAGAAGCAACGATGCGATGACGGCAAAGAAGCTGATAAAATTGATACCGAAACACACCACTTCCCCATAGATGCTGAGCAATATTCCCCCCAACGCCGGCCCCACCATGCGGGCCGCGTTGAAAGCCGACGAATTAAGCGCAATGGCATTGGGCAAATCAGCCTTGTTATCCACTAGCTCTACCATGAGCGACTGCCGCGCGGTTACATCGAACGTATTGATGATACCCTGAGCGAGGCTCAGCACACCGATCCACCACACATTGTAGTAACCAAAAAAAACCATCGCTGCAAGCGTACCAGCCTGCAGCATGAGGCCGACCTGCGTGGTCAGCACGATACGGTACTTCCGGTGCCGATCGACGAAACTGCCGATGAAGGGCGACAGTACTAACGAGGGAATGAGCGACAGGAACGAAATCACGCCGAGCACCAATGCCGATTCGGTAAGCCGATAAACCAACCAGCTTACGGCAATGCGTTGCATCCATGTCCCCATTAGGGAAATGGCCTGACCGGTAAAATGAAGCCGATAGTTGCGATGCGATAGTGCACGGAAGATGTTCACCCCACCAGTAGTACAAAAGTCATACCAGGTGACAGGCCTATTTTTAAGCACCTAAACCCCTATAATTTTTCTTTATTCGGGTTATTATCGCTAATTTTACAAGCTGTATAATAACATTTACAGCTAGTTAACAAATACATTATTTTATCCATTCAAAAACATGAAGTTTTTTATCGACACTGCTAATCTGCAGCAAATTAAAGAAGCCCAAGACTTGGGCGTGCTTGACGGCGTAACTACCAACCCAAGTCTGATGGCCAAAGAGGGCATCACTGGCGAACAAAATATCATCGACCACTACAAAGCCATTTGTGACATCGTTGACGGTGACGTCAGTGCAGAGGTCATATCCACAGATTTCGACAACATCATCAAAGAAGGTGAAGCATTGGCCAAGCTCCACGACCGCATCGTGGTGAAGGTTCCAATGATCAAAGAAGGCGTGAAAGCAATCAAATATTTCAGCAGCAAAGGCATCAAAACAAACTGCACGCTAGTATTCTCTTCGGGGCAGGCGCTATTGGCCGCCAAAGCAGGTGCCACCTACGTATCTCCATTCCTCGGTCGCTTGGATGATATATCGACCGATGGTCTTGCCTTAATCGAGGACATCCGTCTGATCTATGATAATTACGGTTATGAGACACAGATATTGGCCGCCTCCATCCGCCACGTGATGCACATCGTAGAGTGCGCTAAAATCGGTGCTGATGTGATGACCGGGCCGCTTTCTGCAATTTTGGGCTTGCTTAAGCATCCGCTCACCGATAACGGACTGGCGCAGTTTTTGGCTGACCACGCCAAGGCCGCAGGTAAGTAAACCGCTTTCAAAAGGCGTGTGTCTCAAAAACAGCCCGTCGCTGAGACACACCCCTTATTAATTTATTAAATGATGTTGACCGCAATAGCGAATAACCAGAATGAGTACGCCAATGAACGTTTTGCGCTCCTATTGCGCCGTAACAAGCTTAAGGTAACACAACCCCGCCTACGTGTATTGCAAATCATTTCGGAGAAGGAAACCGCTATTTCGCAACCCGAGCTCGAGAAACTGTTGGGCGAAACGGTCGATCGGGTAACACTCTATCGCGTATTGGCTACCTTCGACGAAAAGGGTATCCTCCACAAAATATTCGACCTGCATGGCACGGCTACTTATGCGCTTTGTTCTACCGATTGTGACGAGCATCATCACCAAGACGAACACGTGCATTTCATCTGCGAAAAATGTAACAGCATCTACTGCCTCGAAGACTTCAAGATGCCGAAGATTACACTGCCTGAGGGATACCGACTACATTCCGTCGGCGTTAATGCGGTGGGTCTTTGCGCGCAGTGCGGGAACCGGAATAGGTAGCGGTCTCCATTGCTTCTTCGCGGACCGATGAGGCATCTACTTCCACGCGTATCGGCGGCACAAACTCGTTCCCCTTACGGCTATCGGCTGGCATTTCCCTTCCGCTGCCATCACGTACAGCTCGGAAATGGGGCGACAACAATTCGATCCCAGCCGCATGGAATTCATCGAGCAAGTGTTTGTGCAGTTCGGAATAGATCAGCGCCTGCTTGTTCGGACTTTTGGTATATGCATTCACCTGATAGGTAACATAAAAATCATCCAAGCTGTTTTGCAGAACGAAAGGCGGCGGCTCCACCTCCAGCCATTCCACTTTTCCGGCCGCAACCAATGCCAATTCGTGCACGCGCTGCCAGGGAATGTCATACCCCATCGTGATATTGGTATGGATAATCAGTCCCTTTTCCGGAGCGTCCATGCTGTAATTGATGGTATGACTGTTCATCACCTGCGAATTGGGCACGGAAATCACTTCGTTCTTTACCGTCCGTATACGTGTTACCAGGAGTGATTTTTCAATGATATCGCCGGCGACATCGCCAATCTTTACCCTGTCGCCTACGGTAAAAGACCGCATGTACGTGAGCACCAGACCCGCTACGATATTACCTAGCGCTCCTGCCGAGCCGAACGTAAACAATACCCCGATGAACACGGAAACGCCTTTAAAAACGGGTGATTCCGAGCCCGGCAGATAGGGGAAAATAACGATGACCATAAATGCCAGCAACAACACCCGTAGGATCTGATAGGTGGGCATTGCCCAATCGGGGAAAAAGCCGGGCAACGCAAGGGCACCGCTCTGTAGCTCGTGTGCGAAAAACTTAAGCAACCTAAGCAGATAACGGAACAATAGACCGATCACCACGATAGTGATCAGCTTGGGGAAATAATCGATCACCGACATGGCGATGTCTTTCAACGGCGAAAGGAAATACCCCAGCAGTATGGGCGCATATCCCCGCGTCATCGGGAAAATATTAAGCAACAACGGTAACGCTAGGTAGACCAGCGTAAGGATAACCACCCATTTCAATAAGCCAATGACCAGCCATATGGCCTTTACCTGCCGCTGGGCCGAGATAAGCTCGTACCCCCTGAATGTCACGCCGTTGAACAACGTTCCTTTTCCAGCCAGCGCCTTCCGCTTCGTCCACCCGACCAACTTGGCTATTCCTTTAACAAGCAAAAAGATGACCGATACGATCAATAACGACTGAAGTATACCGATAAGCAGTCTCTTTAGGCTTGTTTCTTCACGATAAGCGGAAATAGACGCTTTGATTTTCTCTAGATAATCATGGGCAAGCGACGCTGCATCGGTACCCATCCAAAGGGCGTCTAAATCGTTTACACTAGTCACCATCTGGTCGCGCCAGCGCAACACATAACTGGTTTCCTGTTGTTCCAAAATAAGCGAATCCGTATGGAATTCGTGATCGCCCGCTAATCGCTTCACCCGTTCTTCCACGGCCGCTGCGCGGTCGGCGGCAGCATAGCTACCCAAGCTCGTATAGATGGTGAACAAGGTATCCCGGAATGGGACGACCGGAATGCCGGAATTCAATGCACGGAGCGAATCCACCTTCTCCTTCCGTCGCGCGAGATTGATCGAGTCGCGACTTTTCAGCGTGGCAATCTCGGCCAACAGCTGCTGGTTCCCGCGGCGATCCCCCAGCTCTAGTGTCAACAGACGCTCCTCAAGCGCCCTGCGTTTGGCTGAGTCCTGGCGCTGTTGCTCCAACATGGTCATGAGCGCTTGCGACTGCTCCAAGATTCCCGACGATGTATCGGCCAACGTGTCTTGCGCTAGGCAACACGTACTACCGGCTAGCAGCAATAATATCAAGAAGAAATAGGCAGTGTATCTCATGCGATTTCTATCGAATTCAAAAAACACAGTTATTAATCACTAATGTAAGGAAAATCCGGTAAAGGCAGAGGCGTTAAATTCAACCGGGAGGCCAAGACAGGGGCTTCCTACGTATCCCCGTTCCTGGGCCGGTTGGATGACGTGTCGGCCGCCTGACGCTTTACCGCGTATTAACCGCCTCCGAAAGGAAAACTATTTTACATAGCTACACGACGCCCGCGGCATTGTATGCACACTGTTAAATCGATTGCAACGAACACCAGCACTCAAACACGTGCACTTTTTCTGCTAGACCCGCCACAGCATCTACGACCCAGAGGCTACCGCACAACGGAATGCACCAGCAGGGAAGATCTTAGGAGAAATAACCTTATAGCGAGAAGCTAAAAAGGCTTCTTGAAATCGTGCTAAAAATAAAATTAGAAAATGCATTACACTAACAAAGAATATTTTAATTGACAATTACAACACTATTTGTTAAGTTACTATTTTTAGCAAAATGATATCATATATACATAAAAACCTATACAACGGTCCAAAGGGCTCTTAAGTTCCT
The DNA here is from genome assembly GCA_964613725.1 of uncultured Parapedobacter sp. Classification (GTDB taxonomy): domain Bacteria; phylum Bacteroidota; class Bacteroidia; order Sphingobacteriales; family Sphingobacteriaceae; genus Parapedobacter. The sequence continues at coordinate 55,614 of CAZTJY010000004.1, forward strand.
TTCAGCTAAAAAATAACATGAATATACTTGCTAAATTAAAGCATAAATAAATTCAATTTATTAAATATCAAATAATTATATGAATTATATCAACAAATCATAAACAATTTAAATTTAGCTACCACTTGTGCAATTGTCTTTTCTTGAGAAGGCGATATTTTCGTAATTTAGCGAAGTGACTATCTGGGCTTCAAGACAAGGACAACGTTTTATCAGCTTCTGCAAAACCAGAAATGGCGTCATCATTCTCCTCATTTTCGTAATCTCGTTAACCGTCTTTTACCTTTCGCTGCCCAAACCCTTGTTCCGTTCCCCTACCTCCTTCGTCATCGAAGACGCTTCGGGCAAACTGCTTGCTGCTTCCATTGCGACCGATGGCCAGTGGCGCTTCCCAGCTCCAGAAGAAGTTCCGGAAAAATTCAAAAAGTGCATCATCACTTTCGAAGATAAACGCTTCCTCTTTCATCCCGGTATCGACCCCATCGCGCTAGCGCGGGCCATCAGGCAGAATATCTCCGGTGGGCGCGTGGTTAGCGGCGGGAGCACCATCAGCATGCAGGTTATCCGCATGAGCCGGAGCCAGAACCGTACCGTATGGCAGAAACTGATCGAAGCTATCCTCGCCGTTCGGCTGGAAATCGGGTATAGCAAAGCCGATATCTTAAAATTGTATGCAGCGAATGCCCCGTTCGGAAGCAATGTAGTGGGGCTTGATGCGGCTGCGTGGCGGTACTTCGGTCGCGCTCCAGAGCAGCTGTCTTGGGCAGAAACAGCCGTATTAGCTGTGCTACCCAACGCACCCGCACTCATCCATCCTGGCCGCAACCGTGGGCAGCTACTCAACAAACGCAATAATCTACTAGATAAACTGGCAACTACCGGTACCATCGACCAGCAAACGGCCGACCTGGCCAAGTTGGAACCCCTGCCAGACAAGCCCCATGCGCTGCCGCGGCTTGCCCCCCACCTCCTGGAGCGCTTCAAACAGGAATACCCGTCGCTCAACCTACATACCACCCGCGTGGCTACCACCATCAACGCTACACTCCAACAGCAGGTGGCCGATATCCTCGACCGCTACCACCGTAATCTAAGCGCTAGTGACATCCAGAACGCGGCTGCATTGGTACTAGAGGTAGAAACAGGTAAAGCCCTCGCATACATTGGCAATGTGCATACGCCGCAGAACAGTGAAGCCGAAAGCCAAGTGGATATGATTACCTCGCTGCGGAGCCCGGGCAGCACGCTGAAGCCCATGCTCTACGCAGCGATGCTTACCGACGGGCTCATTCTGCCGAATACGCTCATCGCCGATGTACCTACACAGATAGGCGGCTATGCCCCGCAGAATTACGACCTTGGATACGACGGCGCCATACCGGCCGCACAGGCGCTGAGCCGCTCGCTCAATATCCCCGCCGTGAAGATGTTGCAGCAATATAAATACCAACGCTTCCACCCGTTCCTCAAGGCTGTGGGCATCCATACGCTCAGCCGCCCAGCCGATTTCTATGGGCTATCGATGGTTCTCGGGGGCTGCGAGGTAACGCCATGGCAAGTGGCTGGTGCTTATGCCAGTATGGCTCGCACGCTAAACCATTACGACAGGTATAGTGCTGCTTACAACCCAGCTGATTATCACGAGCCGTTTTATCTGACAAATGGCCGCGACCCCGTCCGTAAGGCCATCGAACGCGCCTCGATTATCGATCATGCCTCGCTCTACTTCACGTTCCAAGCTATGAATGAAGTGATGCGCCCGGGTGAAGAAGCCCTGTGGGAACAGTTCGCGTCATCTAAGAAAATCGCATGGAAGACCGGCACAAGTTTCGGTTTCAGGGATGGATGGGCTATCGGTCTCACGCCGTCTCACGTAGTATGTGTATGGGTGGGCAATGCCGATGGTGAAGGACGGCCGGGTCTGACTGGCATCAATACCGCTGCTCCAATACTATTCGATATTTTTGATCTGATGCCATCACCGGGCTGGTTCGTCCCGCCCTTAGACCGCATGGTACAGACCGCAGTTTGCACGCAAAGCGGCCACCTCGCAGGGCCAGATTGCCCCGATCCGGACACGCTCTATATTCCTGCACCGGGTCACCGCTCTCCCGTTTGCCCCTACCACCAAACCATACACACTAACCCGGAAGGCACCCTCCGCGTAACGGCCGATTGCGCGACATCCGAAAACATCGTGGCTTCCAAATGGTTCATCCTCCCGCCCGCCATGGAATACTATTATAAGCCGCGGCACAGCAATTACCGTGAGCTTCCCCCTTATGCACCGGATTGCATCGACGGCCCACAAGGATTGGTGATGGAAATGATTTATCCGAAAAATAATGCGAGAATTTATATACCTTTAGAAATTGATGGAAAGCGCGGGGAAGTAATTTTCAATGCCGCCCACCGCAGGCGTGGCAGCAAAATATTCTGGCACCTCGATAATTCGTTTGTCGGCGAAACAGAGACGTTCCATCAATTGGCACTGGAAATACCGCCAGGAGAACATCGCATCACGCTGGTAGACGATGGCGGTACGCGCATCAGCCAGTGGTTTGAAATCTTAGCGAAATAACAGTAAATAACGATGCTCGAAACGGTCGACCTACAACAAGTGATGGTACTGGACATCGAAACAGTAAGCCAAATGGCTACTTTCGATGAGCTAAATGACAACTTCAAGGTACTGTGGGCCCATAAGGTGCGCAACACGCTTGAAGCGGACCAAACGGCTGCGGATGTGTATTCCAATGCTGGCCTGCATGCCGAGTTTGGCAAAGTCATCTGCATATCCGTGGGTGTGTTCCACCTCCAGCAAGGACAGATGGGCTTTCGACTGAAATCGTTCGCCCATCGCACTGAACGAGAACTGTTGGCCGATTTTTCCAACTTGCTGCATACACAGCCGGCCAATTTGGTACTCTGCGGTCACAACAGCAAAGCCTTCGATTTCCCCTACCTGTGCAGGCGAATGATTATCAATGGTCTTCCGCTTCCCACCCAACTGGACGTAACAGGCAAGAAGCCCTGGGAAGTCAACCACCTCGACACGATGGAGCTTTGGAGGTTCGGCGATTTCCGCAGCTACGTTTCACTCAACCTCCTGGCGGCAGTTTTAGGCATCCCGTCGTCCAAAGACGATATCAGCGGCGCCGACGTGTGTCGAGTGTACTACGAAGAAAATGATCTGGAACGCATCCGTATTTATTGCGAAAAGGATGTACTCACCACGGCACAAATCTTGCGGCGCTTGCGCAACGAGTCGCCAATCGCGCTCGAAGCTGTTAGCTATGCAATTGAAAACAGACATTCAGAAGACAGACGATAGAAGACAGGCATCAGAGACAAAGAATATCAAAAAGCATAAGTGGGACAATAATACCCCCCCTCCAGGTGGTCTGATATCTGGTGCCTCCAAACTCAAATTATAATATGGCAAAAAAAAACAACGCATTCAAACACGTACTTACCCAACTGATTTCCGACCTCATCGAGAAATCGGGCAATAAGGCGATGAATTATAAGCAAGTGGCTGCCAAACTCAATTTGGCCGACAACGAATCGCGCGAGGCAATCCGCAACATCCTCCAAGAGGAGACCGGCACGGGTGGTCTCTTCAAGGAAGTGGAAAAAGGGAAGTATACGCTCAGGGACCTGAAAGCTTTTGTCATCGGAAAAGTGGATATGACCGCCGACGGCTCGGCATTCATCGTGCCCGAAGAAGAGCTGGAAGACGACATATATGTAGCGCCGCGGAAGTTGCGCCAGGCACTTCATGGTGATCGGGTAAAAGTGCATACGTACGAAAAACGGCGAGGCAAACGTAAGGAAGGCGAAGTGGTGGAAATACTGGAACGTGCGCGAACAGAATTCACGGGCACCATCGCTATCTCACCTCGCTTTGCTTTCCTCAATGCGGACGACCGCAAAATGCTGCACGATATCTTTATACCGCTGGCCGATCTAAACGGCGCCAAAGATGGCGAGAAAGTAGTGGTAACCATCACCGAATGGCCGCGCGAGGGCAAGAACCCCGTAGGCAAGGTTACCTTCGTCCTGGGTAAAAAAGGGGAAAACGACACCGAAATGAATGCCATCCTAGCCGATTTCGGCTTCCCACTGGCATTTCCGAAAACAGTGGAAACAGATGCGGAAGCCTACAGCGCCGAAATACCGGCGGAAGAAGTTGCTAGACGCCGCGACTTCCGCAAGGTAACTACCTTTACCATCGACCCTGAAGATGCCAAGGACTTCGACGATGCCATCTCGTTCGAACAGCTGCCCAATGGCCATTACGAAATAGGCGTGCATATTGCCGATGTGAGTCATTTCGTCCGACCCGATTCGCCACTCGACAAGGAAGCCTACGAGCGCGGCACCTCCGTTTACCTGGTAGACCGCGTGATACCCATGCTTCCCGAGCGCCTCTCGAATGACCTTTGCTCTCTCCGGCCGAAGGAAGACCGCCTCGTATTCTCTGCCGTATTCGAGATGGACAGAAATGCCAACGTCGTGAAGGACTGGTTTGGCAAAGGCATCATCCATTCTGACAGGAGGTTCAGCTACGAAGAGGCGCAAGAAATCATCGAACAGCAATCCGGGGAGTTCAGCACGGAGCTGCAAACCCTCAATCAATTGGCCTACATCCTGCGTGACCGCAAGTTCAAGCATGGGGCGATCAGTTTTGAAACCACCGAAGTGAAATTCCACCTCGACGAATCTGGCAAACCACTAGGCGTATATGTAAAGGAACGCAAAGACGCCCACAAGCTTATCGAGGACTTCATGCTACTGGCAAACAGGCGCGTCGCCGAATTCATTGGCAGGCAAGGCAAGGGTAACAACAAAAAAACCTTCGTGTACCGCGTGCACGACGTGCCTAAGGAAGAAAGCATTACCGCTTTCGCCCAGTTTGCCGCGCGTTTTGGTTATAAAATTAACACCAAATCAGATCGGGAGACAGCCCGGTCGCTCAACACCTTGATGGAACGGGTAGAAGGCACTAAGGAACAGAACGTACTTACCACGCTCGCCATACGGTCCATGGCAAAAGCCATCTATACGACCAAAAAGACCAGCCATTATGGTTTGGCATTCGACTACTATACGCACTTTACTTCACCCATTCGCCGCTATCCCGACGTAATGGTGCATCGCCTGCTTGAACATTACCTATCGGGTGGCAAATCGGTCAATGCCGAAGCGTATGAAAAGCAGTGCGAGCATGCCTCGCAAATGGAAAAAAGGGCTGCCGACGCCGAAAGGGCATCGGTAAAATACAAACAAGCCGAATTCCTGCAGGACCAAGTGGGCGAAACATTCACAGGCATCATTTCTGGCGTAACCGAGTGGGGCATGTACGTGGAAATCGAGGAAAACAAGTGCGAGGGCATGGTGCGTCTGCGCGATATTACCGACGATTTCTACGCACTGGATGAAAAGAACTATGCCATCATCGGCCAACGGCGCAAAAAGCGGTACCAGCTGGGCGATGAAGTGCAGATCCGTGTGAAGAAAGTCGACCTCGCCAAAAGGCAAATCGATTTCACGCTCGTTTCCTAGCCACTGCGACGATTGACCTTTTGACGGTAATTGTCAAATTTCCGTTATGTATGGGTTAAGCCTCGTTATTTTTCATAAATAATGTTTTCCTTTGCCACCCGAATGAACGTTCAATTAAGCACGGAAACAACAGCGAAAAAGCGGGCTATCTACGAGAGTACCCTGCGCCT